>JAIENC010000165.1 GCA_019751635.1 Mycobacteriaceae bacterium | reverse complement strand
CCGCCGGCGGCACCCCCAGGGGCCTGGCCACCCACGCCACTAGCGCGGTACGTACCGCCAGCTCCACCCCCCCCACCGCTGCCGGCAGCGCCGCCCGCACCGGCCCTACCGTAAGTACCGTCAGGTGCGCCGCCAGAGCCCGTACCCGCACCGCCGTTTCCACCGTTACCGCCGTTACCACCGCCACCCCCGTTGCCACCCATACCGGTGGAGCCCAAACCACCGGTACCACCAAGACCACCCCCACCACCTTGACCGCCGGCACCACCAGCAGAACCACTACTAGTCCCCGAACCACCATGACCACCAAGACCGCCCGCACCGCCAGAACCACCGTTGCCAGCGATACCGCCATGTGCAGCGCCATCGCCGCCATTGCCACCATTGCCACCCGCACCGCCGGTCGCACCCGCCGCACCTGTGCCGGCGCCTCCGGAAGCACCGCTATCGCCGGGAGCGCCATTACCGCCATTGCCACCGCTGCCCCCACTGCTGGAGACCCCGGCCTGGCCGTGCCAACCTAAGAACCCACCCGCACCACCGCTGCCGGCCACGCCAGCAACACCACCCGAGCCACCATTACCGCCGTTGCCACCAGCACCACCATCGACTCCAGCACCACCGTTGCCTCCGTTTCCCCCATTCCCGCCGGCGCCGCCGCGACCACCATCGCCACCCACACCAAACAAGCCAGCACCGCCACCAGCACCACCGGCACCACCCGGTGCACCAGCACCGCCAGCAGCACCAGCCATCCCAGCAGCTCCAGCAGCACCGGCAAGACCACCCGCGCCAGCACCACCAGCACCACCCGGCCCACCAAGACCGATCAACCACCCACCCCGTCCCCCCGCGCCGCCCGCGCCGCCCGCGCCACCCGCGCCACCCGCGCCACCACGCCCAATCAATCCAGCCGATCCGCCCACGCCACCAGCCACACCGGCATTGGTGCTCACGCCACCGTTACCCCCACGGCCGTACAACCACCCGCCTGGTCCACCGGGTTGCCCTACCCCGTTGATGGTCTGTCCGTCAACGCCGTTGCCAACCACTGGCCGCCCCGTCAACTGCCGAATCGGCCCAGCAGTCACACTGGCGGATCCAGCCAAAGCCGCCTGTACCGCGTTAACCCCTTCAGTGTCCACATAGGCATTCACCGCAGCGTTAAGGTTCTGCACAAAGGCGTCTTGAAAAGCCTGGGCCTGCTCTGCTAGCACCTGATAGTCCAGCCCATACTGAGAAAACAAGTCAGTAATAGCCATCGACACTTCATCAGACGCCACCGCAACCATCCGTGTCGTCCGCGTCGCTGCCGCCAGGTTAGCCGCGCTAATCGTGGCCCCTGTTGCCGCTAAATCCCGAGCCGCACCTTCTAGCAGCTCTGGCACAACTACGGCAAACTCCATAACGCTTCACCCAGCAAGAAGAAACACGTCCAGGACTATCAACTCAGCTAAATGATAGTGTCGCGCGTCTCCCTGCGACGGGTTTTCCCCATCACCCGCAAAACCGCGACAGCGGACGGGTCCTAAGCAAAGCCCCCTAGGTTGCCTGCAAAACTAGCGGTGGGCCCGGATCCGGCGATAACGGCACATTTTCTCGCTGCATCAACCACCCGGCAATGTTGTGAAAAAGCGGAGCCGCTGAATGACCCGGCGTACCATCGGCGTTGCGTTGCGGGTTATCCAACATCATGCCAATGACGTAGCGCGGATTGTCCACCGTGGCCATCCCCGCAAAAGTGATCCAATAGACGTCATCGAAGTAGCAACCACATGCCGGGTTGATCTGCTGCGCCGTGCCGGTCTTGCCGGCCATCTGATAGCCATCTACCGCTGCCGCTGGTCCAGTTCCTTGCTGGTATCCCATCGGGTCACGCTGAACAACTGAGCGCAGCATCCGCCGTACGGTTTGAGCAGTCTCCGGCGACACCACCCGAATCCCTTGCGGGCGGGCTTCTTCGGTACGGGCCCCATCAGGGTTGATGATGGCCTTGATAATGCGCGGTGGTATCCGTAGCCCGTCGTTGGCAATAGCCTGATACATGCCCGTCATCTGCAGCAGGGTCATCGAAACGCCTTGACCGATAGGGAGATTAGAGAATGTGCTGCCAGACCATTGCGCCATCGGCGGTACCAAACCGGCACTTTCACCGGGCAATCCGACCCCGGTGCGCTGACCCAGCCCAAATTTCTTGAGCATGTCGTAGAACCGGTCCGGGCCAACCCGCTGGGCCAACATCAGCGTGCCAACGTTGGACGACTTTCCGAACACCCCCGTTGTCGTGTATGGCATCACGCCGTGCTCCCAGGCATCATGCACGGTGACACCGCCCATAGTGATCGAGCCCGGCACCGAGAGCACCTCATCGGGGTTGGACAACCCGTATTCGATCACCGACGATGCGGTAACGATTTTGTTCACCGACCCCGGCTCGTACGGCGAGGACACCGGCAGATTACCTAGCTGCTTGTCACCCTGACGGCCAATATCTTGCGACGGGTCAAAGGTGTTGTCATTAGCCATGGCCAGCACTTCGCCGGTCTTAGCGTCAAGCACCACCGCCGAGACAGTACGGGCCCCGGATAGATTTTTGGCCTGCTGCACCTGCTGCTGAACATAAAACTGAATGTCGTTATCGAGTGTGAGCTGCACTGTCGAACCGTTGACCGCTTTGTGCCGGTTACGGTAACTACCAGGGATGACGACCCCGTCAGACCCGCGGTCATACGTAATCGAACCGTCGGTTCCGGCTAGCGACGCATCGAGCGAATCCTCCAAACCCAGTAGGCCATGACCGTCCCAATCGATACCCCCGACGATATTGGCGGCTAGTGACCCGCCTGGGTATTGGCGCAAATCCTGACGTTCGGCGCCGACCTCGGGAAACTTTGCGGTGATCGCGTCAGAAACCGCGGGATCGACGGCCCGGGCAAGGTAGACAAACGTCTCGTCGCTTTGCAGCTTCCGCAGCAAGGTGGCCGCATCTGGTTTGTTATTCAATCGAGCCGAAATATCATTGGCGATATCGCGCAGGCGACGCTGTGGGTCAGGTGCAGTCGCTATCTTTCGACTAGCCTCAACCAGCTGTTTGCGGATCCTGCGCGGTTGAAACGTCAGGGCCCGGGCCTGGATGGTAAAGGCCAGCTGGTCGTTGTTTCGGTCCACGATGCTGCCTCGAACCGCCTTTTCGGCATCGGTGACCTTAAGCTGGCTGGCTGCTTCAGCGCGCAACCCCGCGGCACGCGGCACCTGCAGATAAAAAAGCTGTCCGGCCGCCACGAGCAACGCCAAAAAGATGACCACATTGCCGGCTCGATGGCGAAAAATAAACGATGCGCTACGCCCGCCGGCCTTGACTACTTGGCGAGTGCGTCGGGCCCGCGCCGAACGGCCCATGGCGGCCTGACCTGGCCGATCCTCCGCACGCCGGCGAGCACCGCGCTTGCGTCGCAGCGAAGCCGACGGTTGGCTCGGTTTCTGATTGCCGCGCCTCACCTCGCCGCACCTGGAATAGCAACCGCGACTGGGCCGAACCGTTCACCAATCGCGGGCACTTCCGACGGCCCAGCACCAGGAACCGCCACCGGCCCCGGCACCGGCATCGGCACCGCAGGCAGCAACTGAGCGCTGCGGGGCGCCATGAGAACCGGGACTTCCAGCGGATTGACGGGCGGCGGAGGCGGTGCGGGATTGACGTCTGGCAGTTTGGTGTTCAACGGTGGCGGCGGAACACCGTCAGCCGGCTTAGGAGCACCGACCACCACCCAGTTTCCCTCGGGGCTTTGAACCAGATGAGCGGTATCTCTGGTCGGGATCATGCCCTGATCGCGAGCCGCCTCAGCCAAGGCCGGCGCCGACTGCGCTTGGCGAACGTCACGTTCGAGAGCTTCCGCCTGCTGCTGCAACAACCGCTTCTGCTCGCGGGCCGTGCTGATCTGATAGGTGCGTTCGGCGGAATCGGTGGATAACCACAACGTCAGGCCCAACCCAACCCCGAGTGCACCAATGATCAGCACCACAAACGGCACTTTGGCCGCCAACGTACGCGGCCGCAGATCGATCGAGGTAAACCAGGCCAGCAGAAGTTCCCGCAGCGGTGGGCGAGAAATCTTGGGCGCCTTGGCTTTTCGTGCTTTAGCTCGGGCTTTAGCCTGGCTCGTGCTGGTGGGTCGAGTCGGCCGATCGACCGGCCGACGCAGCGGCGCGGTTTGCGGGCCGGACTGTCCTACCTTGTCTTCGCCAACGGTGACCCGGGTGGGGGCCGAAACCTTGCCGGTCCGCATGCGATTAGGTCGCGTCGGGGCAACGTCGGCCGTTCGGCGAGGAGTTTTGCGGGTAGCCCCGGTTTTGTGCGCAGCATTGTCGCGCCCGCGACGACGTTCGTTGCTGCGACGGGTAGCCGACTCGCGCTTGGCTGTCATAGATCGCCTTCTCCGTTGTCCGATGTGATCTGCTGCCCTTGCCCGGCAACGCGCGACACTCGTTGCACAGCCCGTAACCGCACCGCGGCGCTACGCGGGTTGAGTTCGACTTCGGCGGGGTCGGCGCGTTCAGCACCGCGAGTCAACAACTGGAATCGGGGCTCATAACCGGGAAGTTCCACTGGAAGAAAAGCCGGCGCTCGGGAAGTCACCGCGTCGGCAAAGGTTTTCTTGACGATGCGATCTTCTAGTGACTGGTAGGCCAACACCACCATCCGGCCACCCTCGGTCAGCGCATCAAGAGCAGCAGGAAGCGCACGGTTGAGGGAGTCTAATTCCTCATTGACCGCAATGCGCAGCGCCTGGAAGGTCCGCTTAGCCGGATGCCCGCCGGTCCGCCTGGCAGGAGCGGGAATCGCGTCATAAATCAGCTCCACCAACTCGCTAGTCGAGGTGAACGGGGAACGGGCCCGGCGGCGAATGATGTGGTCAGCGATGCGGCCAGCAAACCGTTCTTCGCCATACCGACGCAGAATATCGGCCAGTGTGGCCCGGTCGTAGCTGTTGACAATCTCGGCGGCGGTCAGGGGGGATTCGGGATCCATGCGCATGTCCAACGGCGCATCCTGGGCGTAGGAAAACCCTCGCTCGATACGGTCCAGTTGCATCGACGAAACACCTAGATCGAAGAGCACACCATCGACCGATTGCACTGCTGGACAACCAGATTGAGTCAGCGCCGCAACAATGCCGTCGTATCTGGTCTGCACCAGCGTGACCCGGTCAGCGAACCGGGCCAACCGGGTTCGAGCAGTCGCCAAGGCCGTGGGATCACGATCGAGCCCGATTAATCGTAAACCTGGCAGATCAGTCAAGAACCGTTCCGCATGCCCACCTGCACCCATCGTGGCATCAATCAGTACGGCCCCCCACCCGGCCGAATCATGCCGGGTTAGCGCCGGGGTGAGCAAGGCGACGCAGCGGTCCACCAGGACGGGCACGTGGCCAAAGTCGCTCGAGGTATTCGCCACTGCGACGCCTCCCTGGCTACCGCGACACCCATCTAACTGCGACGCTGCCCTTGCGGCGAGGTCCCTGTCCGAAGACGCGAACCTGGCGTTGGGGAAGTACGCCAGGGTCGGTTCGGGCAGAGGCCACGCCGCACGGGCAGGTGCCTCAAATGATGTCGCCGAGTGCTTCATCACTGGCCGCCGAGAAATTCTCTTCGTGGGCCTGCTGATAGTCATGCCAGGCCTGCGCATCCCAAATCTCGAGATATTCAACCGACCCGATCACCACGCAGTCCTTAGAAAGATTTGCGTAACGACGATGGTCGACAGACAACGTAATCCGGCCTTGGGCATCAGGGTGCTGCTCATCGGTGCCGGCCGCAAAGTTGCGCAGGAAGGCCCGAGCTTGCGGATTGCTTCTCGATGCCTTACTGGCACGGCGAGCCAGCTCTTCGAACTCCGCTCGCGGATAGACAGCCAGACTGTGGTCTTGACTCTTGGTGACCATCAATCCCCCTGCCAGTGCGTCACGGAACTTGGCGGGCAGCGTCAGCCGCCCTTTGTCGTCAAGCTTGGGCGTGTAGGTACCGAGAAACACCAGGCACCTCCCGCTTCGGCGCAAGGCAGCTGTAGCACTGCGTGACACCCGACGACATCAGCCACGATAACCCACTGTCCCCCACTTTTCTCCATTATTGCGATCGTTTCCTGGCGTTTTTCCACTTCGTGACCATTTATCCAGGAAAAACCCGACTATCCGGCCATAGGCTTCCAGAAAACCGCAGCTCAATGCCTTAATAGGAGACAAAAAGGCGGTGGGGCGTTAGGGGGCGCAGTGGGGCAGGCTTGCCGGCACAAGCGACCGGGAGCGGATCAACTCAAGTCGGCAACTGCCAGCCATCGTCGTCACGGCCACCGGGAACAATGTGACCTGGCTCGTAGGGCTCACGGTAGATAACAACCGATCCCAGATCCAGATGAGTCGGCATACCGTCACTTCCCCGCATCACGGTAAGTAGCTCACCGTGGTAGTAACCCGGTGTCGTCACGATCCAACCCCGGCCATCGCGACGCAGATCGGCTACCACCTCGGCAGAGTGCGCAACGGTGAACCTCAGGCCACCACCCGACCGGGCATGCGCAATGAGCGGCATTGCGCCGCGATACCACAACCCAGTCAGCGCGAGCAGGTCGTCATCAATGCCGTCCTGGGCCACCCACGGCTCGGGCATGACCGGCTCATCAGCGGCAACAATGCGCAACAACTCAACCGCAAGGCCGGGAATGTCAGGCCCATAGGTGGCGTTAGCGTACACAACCGCTGACAACGACTGCGCCGGGTCTACCCAGAGCGCCGCTAAAAAGCCAGGCATCGTGCCAACGTGTCCATAGAGCTCGGCCGTCGGTGTGCGTTGCAGCATCAACCCCAGCCCGTAGCCTGACACTCCGTCCGGCGAACCGCTAGCCGGCTCACGCATCTCGGCCGCAGTACTCGCGCAGAGCACACCGGGGTGAAGCCCAGCAAGCAATGCGGCCCAGATGGTCAGGTCCGTCGTGGTCGACCACAACTGGCCGGCCGGAGCCATCAGCTCCAGATCCAGTGCCGGCTCGGGCAACGCCACGTCAGCCCAGGGATGCACCGCCCAACCACGAGCATGGGGCGGCTGCGGCATGAGTGAGGTTCGCGTCATCCCCAGCGGCTCAAGCAGTTCCGTGCGCACAACGTCATCCCACGATGCCCCGTATAGCCGCTCAACCAGCGCTCCGGCCAGCGCGAATCCCGAGTTGGAGTAGTGCCAGCGTCGACCCGTTGGGTGCCGCAACGGTTCGGACCACAACAGGTTCTCCAGCTTGGGCCGCACCACCCCGGCCACCCGTTCCCACCACGGTGGCGGCGTTTCCGTGGCAAGCCCGCTGGTATGGGAGAGAAGCTGCGCAACGGTGATCTCCGGCGGCAACAGACCGGGAAGATGACGGTCAAACGGGTCAGCGAGATCGAGGCGTCCTTGATCGCGCAGCCGCATAAGCAGCACAGCCACAAACGTCTTGGTAATCGACCCGATGCGGTACTGCGTGTCCGCGGTGGGCTCGGCGGCGTGGACCGATCCGCGCGAACCGAACCAGACTGGTTCACCAGCACGAGCCACACTGGCCACCAAGGACGGGGCTCGACCCATCGCCTGTGCCGCGGCAACCGCGTAAGCAAGCTTGCGGACCGTCGATGCGAGCAAGGGCTCGGGAGTCATGTGCGCAGAAGTCACGTCATGACAGTAGGCACCGGGCCAGCACTGGACTCTGCCGGTTCCTTCTTTGTCGAGTTCTTAGTTGTCGAAGCGCCGCCGAAACCGATCTTCCATACGGCTAGCGAAAGAGCTCCCCACACTTTTTGCACGTCGCGGACGCGGCCCGCCGAGCGGCCCGCCATGATCGCGCCTACTGCCAAGCCGCGGACCGGTGATCGCGAAAACCACACCACCAAACATGACGAGAAATCCCAACACGCTCAGGACCGGGAACGTCCCGATCATGGTGGCTTTAAAGGCCACGCCACAAACCAGCATTCCCAAACCAACGGCAAAGAGCGCCGCGCCTTGCAACCGTCGCCGAGTGGTTGGCGCAGACAACCCACCAGCAGCACGAACACTCGACGCGAACTTGGGGTCCTCGGCGTAGAAAGCGCTCTCGATCTCATCGAGCATCCGCTGCTCATGATCGGAGAGTGGCATGCGGCCCTCCTTGCCGACAGGCTGTCACGTAACCATCGATAGCACGTGAGTGCCCGGTTTATGGATAACTAACACCGATGATACGAGGTCGACCTGCCCCGTACCACCGGTTCGACAGGCGATTCTATGCGTTACCGACAAAGGACCGAACAGTTCACCATGCCCCACGACGGGCTAGCTCTTCTCGTTGATCCAGACAATGGCCCAGCAACGAACTCGCCGCCGTTCATGGCTTAATAGCTATGCGGCGTCCAACACTGGGTCCATGAGGGCAAAATGAGGAAGCTGACAGCCCAGCCCAGCTTCGAGGAGGACCTGAATTGGCGACATTCCTCGTCGATCTGGCACCACATCAACTGCAGGCCCGTCTCAGGGAGGCGTTAGGCATTTACGTCAATGCCATGCAGTACCCACCCGGAACAGAGTTTTTGCGTGCGTCGGTATGGGTGGAGCACACTCGGCGGCCTGGCTGGCAAGCAGTGGCTGCGGTCGAAGTGGACAATTCCTCCGCTCACGAGCCCCCTTCTGATGCTGAACTCTCTTGCGCGCCCATGCTCGGGGTGGCCTACGGCTACTGCGGCGCCCCTAACCAGTGGTGGCATCAGCAAGTGGTCCTCGGTTTGCTGCACAAAGGAGTTAGTCGGCCCAAAATCAGCCGGGTGATGGCTAACTATTTCGAGCTGACGGAGTTACATATTCATCCTCGCGCCCAAGGCCAGGGCCTGGGCGAGGCGCTGACTCGGCGGCTGCTCGCCGAGCGCACAGAAGCGCATGTCCTGCTCTCTACCCCCGAGGCGGAAGGTAAGGCCAATCGTGCGTGGCGGTTATATCGTCGATTGGGTTTTAAAGATCTCATCCGCGGCTATCACTTTGCTGGCGACCCGCGGCCCTTCGCGATTCTGGGCCGTACGCTACCGCTTTAGCAGCCGATTTCGGCCGAAAGCTCCCCCGGCGACCAGCACCAATACCCACCCCGACCGCGGCCGCACATACCGGCACACATCCAATCTGGCACGATGACCTGGTGCGCGCCGGCTTCTTACCTGTTTTAGCCCGAGGGTTCATCTCTCATCAGCGCCGCGCACTGGTCATCACCGCATTATTGCTGGTCCTACCGATCGCCGCGGGCTGTGTGCGGGTTAAGGCCTCCATCACCATCGCACCTAATGACCTCGTGTCCGGACAGATCGTCGCCGCAGCCAAACCGCGTAACAATAAAGATTCCGGTCCGCAGCTCGACGCGAACGTTCCGTTCAGCCAGAAAGTAGCGATCTCTAAATACGACAGCGACGGCTATGTGGGGTCACAAGCGGTGTTTTCGGATCTGACCTTCGCGGAGCTGCCGCAGCTAGCCATGCTCAATCCCGATGCCACAGGGGTAAACCTCACCCTGCGCCGAAACGGCAACGTCGTGATCCTTGAGGGCCGTGTGGACCTGACCTCACTTGCTGACCCCGAAGCCGATGTCGAGTTGAGCATCGCCTTCCCCGGAGAAGTGACCGCAACCAACGGTGAGCGTGTCGACCCCGATGTGGTGCAGTGGAAACTCAAACCCGGAGTGGTTAACACCATGACCGCACAAGCACGTTCCACCGATCCCAGCGTCCGGTCTTTCACCGAAGCAGCCATCTGGCTGGGCATTGTGTCGCTGCTGGTCTCCGGCGGGGTGGCAGCGTTGGCCTGGCTGGCCCGAGATCGTTCAACCTTGCCGAGCTAGATCAGCGCCGACCCGTCCGCGCCGGCCCTGGCGACCAGTAGGCAAGCATCTGCGCAAAAGTCTCAAAAGCTGGTGCCGAAACCCCGTACATCACTTCGAAATGGACACTCAGCGGAAAGCCAAGCTCAGCGACGCCATCTATGACGCGTTTGTAGAGATCGACCATGAGGCGACGCTTGATGGCCGGTTCACTTTGCGCCAACGTCCGAACAAATTCTTGCTCGCGAGCAACAGCAGCGTTTCCGGGATCTTGAATGAGCCAGTTAATCAGACCTACCCGATTCTCGACCGCTGGCACGAAACCGAACGACAACAAAATTTCGGGCCGATGATCAGTGTGGTGAGCCAAATCAGCCAACAACCCCACGATGGCATCGGAATACAAAAGTTGGGTCTGCGCGAAATTTGCTCCCTGGTCACATTTAAACGTGAATCGGCCTAGCTCTTCGGCCCGCGTGGGGATCACGATGACACCGCGGTTGTCCACCACGTCGCGATAGATCGACAAAGCGTCCGTCGGCGCAACACCGGGCCCCTCGCCATCGTTCATGGTGCGCGGCACGCCAACGAAAACGATGCCCTCGATTCCGGCCGTCACCAAGTCGGTGAGCCGCCGGCGTAGGGATTGCTGATCCAAGAAAGCGGTGACTTGGCTGCACAAGCCTTTGACCCCAGGCAACTCCGGCTTGATGACCGACCAGAAGTCCAGCACGTCGAGTTTGGGTTTCATCTCAACCGGCCGATCGTCGTCCTCCACGATCATCCCAGGAATCATCACGTGACTAATTCGGCCTGCAATGCCGGACTCAGCCGAGAACTGCAGCACTTTGCGCGCTTCCGCTAATGCCTGTTCGACAGCCCGCTGCTGGCCGTCCGCCACGTTGGGCGGCACCAATTCCAGCACGGTGCTGTTCAGCATTACGCGGCTCCCCTTGCACGTGAGATAACCAGATAGCGGGCTTGTCGACGCCGAACAAAGCGGCGCGACGACCTACGACAGCAACCGGTCATAAACAATGGCAGCATACACTGACGTACCTAAGGTATACATCGGAGAAAGGGGTGCCGCGCTGAGCGTCGAATCAGCGGCAACCCGTGAGTTGGCCAACACCATCACTGAGCAGTTGCGCCACTACATGCACGATCGCCGCAACGCTACCGCGTATATGGGCAGCGAATACGGCGAGCTCATCGTCAGTCTCGAAGAGTTTGTGCTGGCTGGCGGTAAGCGACTGCGACCAGCCTTTGCCTACTGGGGCTGGCGGGCGACAGCAACCGAGGAACCCGAATCCAACGTGATGCTGCTCTTCGCCGCCCTGGAACTCATGCATGCGTGGGCGCTGGTGCATGACGATGTCATCGACGGTTCGTCAACTCGACGCGGCAATCCCTCCACCCACGTGAAATTCGCAACATTGCATCACCACCGGGGCTGGCAAGGCCAACCCCAGCAGTTCGGCACATCGGCGGCCATCTTGCTCGGCGATCTGGCCATTGCTTGGGCCGACGATATCGTCGGCGGGGCCCGGCTAGCGCTGGACGCACATCGCCGCGTCCAGCGCGTCTGGGCCGACATTCGTACCGAGATGTTGGGCGGCCAGTACCTCGACTTGGTCGCCGAGGCCAGCGGCGCCGAATCGCTGGGCGCAGCGCTGGCGGTCAACACCTTCAAAACCGCTTCCTACACGGTATCGCGACCGCTGCAGCTGGGCCTTGCCGCCGCGACGGACCGACCCGACATCCATGCCGCCTTCCACGAATTCGGCACCGACCTCGGGATAGCTTTCCAGCTTCGCGACGATGTATTAGGCGTGTTTGGTGAGCCCGCCGTGACCGGCAAACCGGCCGGCGATGACTTGCGCTCCGGCAAGCGCACCGTGTTGGTAGCCGAGGCGATGGCACTGGCAGACAAGTCCGACCCGCTGGCCGCCAACCTATTACGAACCTCCATGGGTACCGCGATGACCGATTCCCGGTTGCATGAACTCCGTGACATGATCAAAGCCGTGGGTGCGCTGGCAGCTGTGGAAGACCGTATCGCCCTGCTCACCCAACGAGCGCTGGACACGTTGGCGGCCGCACCGATCAATGCATCGGCGAAAACAGCGCTGTCTGAACTGGCCGGTACCGCCACCCACCGGTCCGCCTGACCCAGATGTCCACCGCCATTCCAGCACCGACTATTGTCGGGAATTCGGCGAAAAAATTTGTTGTCCAACAATTTTCGTTACTCCGCCAGTTCGTCACGACACCACCGGCTCGATCAGCCTGGCTGGGCGGCCTGGGTGCGGCACTGATCACCGTAGGAGGACTGGGCGCGGGCAGCACCAAGCCGCATGATCCGCTGCTGGAGTCTATGCATCTTTCCTGGCTGCGCTTTGGCCATGGCATGGTGCTGTCCTCGATACTGCTCTGGCTCGGTGTTGGCCTCATGGTGATTGCCTGGCTCAACGTGGGGCGACAGGTCATCAGCGGCAGAGCAACTGAGTTCGCCATGCTGGCTACCACAGGTTTCTGGCTCGCACCCTTGCTGTTGTCGGTGCCCATCTTCAGTCGAGATACCTATTCCTATCTGGCCCAGGGCGCGCTGCTACGTGACGGCTTCGACCCTTACGCCGTCGGCCCGGTAGAAAACCCCAATCCATTACTCGACAACGTGAGTCCCATCTGGACAATCACCACCGCGCCATACGGCCCAGCATTCATCCTGATCGCAAAGCTGGTCACCATTGTGGTTGGCAATCACGTGATTGCCGGCACCATGCTCTTGCGTCTGTGCATGCTGCCCGGACTGTTGCTACTGATCTGGGCAACCCGCCGAATAGCCGGTCATCTTGGCGCCCAAGCATCAACCGCACTATGGATCTGCGTGCTCAACCCGCTAGTGATCATTCACCTGATGGGCGGGGTACACAATGAGATGCTGATGGTGGGCCTGATGGCCGCCGGGATCGCACTCACCTTCGAATATCACCACTATGCCGGCGTCACGTTGGTCGCGGTCGCTGTTGCGGTTAAAGCCACTGCCGGGATCGCGCTGCCATTCCTGGTCTGGGTTTGGCTACGTCATTTACGCGAGCGCCGCGGGTACCGGCCGATACCGGCGTTTCTGGCGGCAACCGCAGCATCCATGCTGATCTTCGTCGCCGTTTTCGCGGTATTGTCCGCGGTGGCTGGGGTCGGCCTCGGATGGCTAACCGCACTTGCCGGTTCGGTAAAAATCATCAACTGGCTTACTGTGCCGACCGCGACGGCCAACCTGGTCCATGCGTTGGGTAGCGGGTTTTTCGCCGTTGATTTCTATACCATGCTGCGGGTCACCCGATTCATCGGAATCGTGATTATTGCGGTATCACTGCCAGTGCTGTGGTGGCGGTTCCGCCAGGACGACCGCGGTGCATTAACGGGCATCGCGTGGTCAATGCTCATTGTGGTGCTGTTTGTGCCAGCTGCACTGCCGTGGTACTACACCTGGCCGCTGGCGATGGCCGCCCCCCTCGCCCAGTCGCGACAGGCGCTCGCCGCGATCGCCGGGTTCTCCACCTGGATCATGGTGATCTTCAAACCGGACGGCGCGCACGGCATGTATTCGTGGCTCCACGTGGGGATCGCCACAGCCTGCGCACTGATCGCCTGGCAAACGTTATATCGGGCACCCGAGCCAGCCGCCGGCCTGGCTAAAAACCCCGGGTAAGGACTGCCTGACCGCCTGCCTAGGGGCGACTTATGCGGTATGAATCTGCTCGAAGTGCTCCACGGTGGGAGGGGGATCGTAGAAACCATGCAGCAGCGCTCGCCATTGCTGGTATTCGGGGGATCCCCGGAACCCCTCGGTGTGATGCTCCAACGTGTCCCACTCCACCAGCATCAGGTAGGTGCTCGGCCGTTCCAGGCAACGCGATAACCTCAGCTGCCGAAATCCTGGCATCTGCGAAATAATGAGCTTGGCCCGCCCAAAGACAGACTCAAACTCCGCTTCGCGGCCCGACTGGACGGCCAATAACGCATGTTCGAGAATCACCTGCATAGTCTCACCTATGCCGACCACGGCGGTAGCAACGCCCCCACTGAGCACGTGTCGGTGACCGGTTGGGTCTTTACCGCCAGCAGTCAACCTCGAGTCGGCTTAGTAAGCCATCGCTTGCGCGCGCCGCAGCACTTCCCGAGCCTGATGGGCATGTAGCGCATCGACTGGGCGCGCGTTGCTGATAGCAGCACGCAGGCCATCACGGGTAATGGTCAACGTCGGATCGGGCGTAAACAGCCAGCGCATAATCTCAGTCTCGTGGTAGCCACCGTCGTGCAACGTGGTTAACAAACCCGGCAGACTCTTCACCACCTGACCAGACTCGGTGAAGAGCACGCAGGGCACGACCACATCACCAGCCCGCCGGATCGCAATCAGCTGCCTCTCCCGTAGCTGCTGGTGAATTTTACTGATCGGCACCCCGCGCAGCTGTGCGACTTTACCCAGGTCATAAGTCGGCTCGTCCGGATCCAAAACATCATCGCCAACCGGAATACTGCTCACCACAGTCAGTGTAGAGCTTGGTACTCAACCGTGAACGCACGTTTGTCTACCCGTGCACAACACCACCTACGATGGCCTCGTGGCGGCAACTGTCTTGCACGATCCGCTGGAAGGGGCATTACTCGACGGCCGCTACCGCATCCTGGCCGCCATCGCCAGAGGCGGCACCTCGACGGTGTATCGAGGACTCGACCTGCGATTAGACCGCGACGTCGCCATTAAAGTAGTCGATGCCCGCTACGGCGGTGACGACCAATTCCTTACCCGACTGCAGCTCGAGGCCCGCGCTGTGGCCCGACTCAAAGCCCCTAGCCTGGTCGCGGTCTACGACCAGGGCCTCGATGGATCGCATCCGTTTCTGGTGATGGAACTCATCGAGGGCGGAACTTTACGCGAGTTATTGGCCGAACGCGGACCCATGCCACCGCATGCTGCGGTGGCGGTGCTGCACCCCGTGCTGAGCGGGCTCGCAGCCGCACACCAAGCCGGGCTGGTACACCGCGACATTAAGCCAGAGAACATCCTCATCTCCGACGACAACGAGGTGAAGATCGCCGATTTCGGGTTGGTCCGCGCAGTTACAGCAGCTGGAATCACCTCGACCAACATCATTTTCGGCACGGCGGCATACCTGTCCCCCGAGCAGGTTCGCGATGGCAGCACAAGCCCCCGCAGCGATGTGTACGCACTGGGAATACTGGCTTACGAACTATTGACCGGAACCACACCGTTCACCGGCGACTCGGCGTTATCAGTCGCCTCCCAGCGTTTACACACTGACGTACCCCCACCGAGCAGTGTGATCGACGGTGTTCCACACCAATTTGATGAACTAGTAGCCTGTGCCACCAGCCGCGACCCGGCAGACCGCTATGCCGATGCGCTGGAGATGCAGAACGAACTGGATCGGATCACTGCCGAATTGGCGCTGCCGACGTTCCGGGTTCCCGCGCCTCAAGAGTCGGCCCAGCACCGGTCGGCAGACCCGCAACATCGCCAGCACATCACAGATCAGGAACCGATACATCACCCCACCCGCCAATTGATCCGTAATGACTGGCCGGCCGAGCCCGCTCCGGCCGCCCAACCAGATCGAGCGCTTTCACTTCAGTTCGCCGGTATTGCGATAAGCGAATTCCGCTACGTACGCCAACATGCCCGACGCATGGCCTTAATCTGGGGGGCGGTGATCCTGTCAATCACCGGCGTGGTGTCCAGTGCCGCGTGGACCATCGGCAGTCACCTGAGCGGTCTGCTCTAGTGGTTTGCCGAGCAAATTAGTCGCGCAACATCTCGGCGACCAGAAACGCCAACTCCAATGACTGCTGGGTGTTCAACCGCGGGTCGCAGGCTGTCTCATAACGGCCAGCGAGGTCCGAGTCGGAAATTTCTTGAGCACCGCCAAGACACTCGGTGACGTCTTCACCGGTGAGTTCGACATGGATCCCACCTGGGTGCGTACCGAGCGCACGATGCACCTCGAAAAAGCCTTGTACCTCGTCGACGATCCGATCAAAGTGCCGAGTCTTGTAACCAGTGGACGATTCGTGGGTGTTGCCGTGCATCGGGTCGCATTGCCAGATCACTTGATGCCCGGTCGCCTGGACTTTCTCAACAATCGGCGGCAGCAAGTCCCGTACCTTGTTGTTACCCAGCCGACTCACTAACGTCAGCCGACCAGGTTTGTTGTGCCGATCAAGCCGTTCAACGTATTCAACCACCAGTTCCGGGGTCATCGTGGGACCCATCTTGATGCCAATCGGATTGGCGATCACCTCAGCAAAAGCAATGTGCGCACCGTCGAGTTGGCGGGTACGTTCCCCAATCCACACTGTGTGTGCCGACAAGTCATACAGTTGCGGCGCACCGTCTCCGTCTTCGGCCAGACGCAACATCGCGCGTTCATAATCAAGCACCAACGCCTCATGGCTGGCGTAAATTTCGGCGGTCTGCAGATTGCGGTCAGCCACCCCGCAGGCGCTCATAAACCGCAGACCGCGGTCGATCTCAGCGGCTAAAGCCTCATAACGCGCCCCCGCGGGCGAGGTCCGGACAAATTCTCGGTTCCAATCGTGCACCAAATGCAGCGACGCCAGACCAGACGCCGTCAGCGCCCGGACTAAATTCATCGCCGCGCTAGCGTTGGCGTAGGCCCGCACCAACCGCGACGCGTCATGCTCACGTGCCGCAGCATCCGCAGCAAAACCATTGATCATGTCGCCGCGATAGGATCGCAGACCACGCGCATCAACGTCTGCCGATCGAGGCTTGGCGTACTGACCGGCGATCCGGGCAACTTTGACCACCGGCATGCTAGCGCCGTAGGTCAGCACCACCGCCATCTGCAACAAAGCGCGGATGTTACCCCGAATGTGCGGCTCGGTGTTGTCCACAAATGTCTCTGCACAATCACCGCCTTGCAGCAAAAATGCCTCACCCCGGGCAACCTGAGCCAACATGTCGTGCAGTCGAATGATCTCGGATGGCACCGTCACCGGCGGCACGCTCTCCAGGACGGTGCGCATCGCTTTGGCCTGATCCGCCGGCCAGCTGGGTTGCTGAGCAGCGGGCTTAGCCAGCGCGGCGTCCAACCGGGCCCGCAGTTCCGCCGGCAGCGGCGGCAAGGCCGGCAGCTGGTCGATTGGTATGTCAACGGTCCAGTTCATCGATCCATCGTAACCGGGCTCTCGGTTGGCTCCTTGTACGGTTGATCAGGGCAAATAGACAGTGATCAACGAACTCCACCACCTCGGTTAGCGCCGGCGGCGGTGATCACGTGAAAACGATGCAGCTGATCACGCGCGTCGACCAGCGCATCATGGACGTTTCGCGACCGCGGCGGCATCGGCGGGCTGCCCCGGTCTTCCCATAACTGCCGCAGCTCTCGAGTAAAACGGGGCATCGCCCGAGGCAAGTCAGTCATCGGCCCCCATAACTGGCACAAGGCAACGTGGTCGTATGCCCCTACCCACGCCCACAGTTCTATAGGGTCGATCGCGGCCGGAGCATCGGTGCCAAAAAACTTCTCCAGATCTAACCTGATCTGGCTGCGTGAGCGCCACACCTGCGAGCAGGGCGGCGGGAGCTTGGGTAGCACATTATGACGAACCCACTTACCGGCCCGTTCGGGATCGAACTCGGTCGATACCGCGTAGTACTCGCGACCGTCTTCGGCCACCACACCGATAGAGATGAGCTCTATAGTGCGGCCATCTTCGATGAATTCCGTGTCATAGAAATACCGCACAGTGCCGCAGCCTAACCGGAGCCGATACGCGATGGGCAACACCGTGAAGTCGACCAGCTAACCGGGGCTGCCCACCGCCACGGTGTTTTCGCTACGGTGCGGCGGCGGTGCGGGATGAACCTCACGATCTAGCTCAGCGTCCACCAGATAGTCCTCAGGAGCCCGCGGAGTCCCCGCCAACACGCATTGCAACCACAATTTGGCCCGGACAACCGGCCGACGCAACGTCCGCTCTCGCTGTAAAGCCAACCACATCTTGTCCGGCCGAGAGGTATACCGCCAACGGGCCCAGGGGGCATGCGGACGCGACAGCCGGATTGCGCCAATGAGCAGCAAAATGGGAAAAAACATGCCGACTAAACCTGTCCAGACCTTGCCTTTGAGTAACACAATCACTGCTACCGGCAAAGCCATAACGATCGCCACCGTAGTCACAACCCGCAGCGGCAACCAGTGCGTATCGTGCCAAATCGCAACAATGAACATCAAAGGTTGAAAACCCAACATCAACAAACCTGTGACCGCTATCGCAACGAAAACCGCGTCCACCGAAGTACGCCCGTCTTCCTCCCAATACACGTCAGAAAGATGCAGGATCAGCGCATACTCGTCGAGCACCAATGCCGCGCCGATACCGAAAAAGATTGCCGCCGCAATACGTTGAGCTTGCTGGCCGTCAACCGACAGCATCACCATGATCAGCCCGGAGATCATCACCAAAACGACACCAAACGTCACATGATGAATGTGTTTGGAGCCGATGTGAATGTTTCGCGGTTGCCACCACTTCGGCGGCAGACCGGCTTCGGCCCGATAGCGAATGAAACGCACAAAAGTACGTGTGACAAAAAACGTCAGAATGAACGCGGTCAGACAACACAGCAAGGGCAGTCGGCTGCGGTCGATAATATCTTGCTGTAGCCAGCGTCCCACATTCATTAAAGTACCTTCGAAGAAGGCACTCTGCCCCGGTTTTGC
>JAIENC010000228.1 GCA_019751635.1 Mycobacteriaceae bacterium | reverse complement strand
CATTCGTCTGGACCAAGACCGCCGACCAAATCCTCAAGAACGCCAACCGCCCAAGAACTTCAAACGCGGCCCACTAGCGATTTTTTCGCCATGGGCGGTGATTCGCTGTTAGCGGTTCGGCTGATCTCTGAAATTCAGCGAGTATTTGATGTTCGGGTAGCACTTGCGGACTTCGTCGATCGAGGCAGGACCGTCACTCAGCTAGCCGAGCTTGTCGATGCTATTCGCTCAGATGGTAATGCGGCCGTTGGAGTCGTTGCGCCGCTGCATTTCGTCTTCGCTAGTCCGGCTTCGGCGATGAGTGCGCGGCATTTTACTCGGCAATGGGGTGCAATGCGTCCGGTGCATGTGCTGATCCCGGAGCAGCCAGCGGGACGGTTTGACCGGTCGGTAACTGTTGAACAGCACGCACGTCACGCGTTAAGCGCGATTCGTACGCGGCAACCAGATGGTCCGCTGATGCTTGCCGGATATTCACTCGGAGGGCTGGTGGCCTATGAAATCGCTCGCCAGGCCGTCGCTGCTGGCCAGCACGTTGCATGGCTAGGTGTCGTTGACGAGGTTGCGCCACCGACTATGCGATACCTGGCAGCACAATCGCTACTTAGCCGGCTACGTCGGTTAGGTCGTCAGCCGGCGCCTGCGCGGTGGGGCAAATTTACCGCCGCTGCACGTCGCCTGCTTGGTCGCGGCGACACGTTTGATTATCCGGGTGCTGTCACGATGGCGTGTCAGTATCAACAGCGTGGGCATGAGGTGCCTATGCGCTTGTATGTCAGCGCTGTTACAGCAACTGAAGTAGAGTCGGAATTATTGGGCTGGAACGAATTTCACCAAGGAATTGTGAAAAGTTGTCATCTTTCCGCGAGTCACGTTGGGTTACTTGAATCGCCTGTAGTCGAACAACTTGCCCAGCTGATAGGCGATGTACTCCCAGCGCCCGGCGGATCGGAGATCACCGGATAGGGTGGATCGCTGTGCTGTGCGCAGCGCAGCCTTGGGCAGCCGCGGAAGGTGAGGCCTTCAATGAGCGACGCGACGACACGTTTTGCCGACATTGTCGGAAGCAGCTATCTGCTGACCGGCGAGGCAATTCCCGAAGACTATTCACACGATGAGCAGCTGGCTGCTGCGCCGGGTCGGCCAGCCTACCTAGCCAAACCCGCCACCGCCGACGAGGTCGCGCAGTTGCTGGTGGCTGCCGGCGAGCACGGTATCGCGGTGACAGCCCGCGGGTCAGGCAGCGGGTTATCCGGTGCGGCCCGCCCGCAAGACGGTGGGCTGGTGATCTCTTTCGAGCGGATGAACGCAGTCCTGGAGGTGGATACCCGCAACCAGGTTGCCGTTGTCCAGCCCGGGGTTACCCTAACCGAATTGGACGCCGCCACCGTCGATGCCGGGCTGCGCTACATGGTGCACCCCGGTGAGCTGTCCTCTAGTGTCGGCGGCAACGTCGGCACCAACGCCGGCGGCATGCGGGCGGTCAAATACGGGGTGGCCCGCCATAACGTGCTCGGGTTGGAAGCGGTGCTGCCGACCGGCGAGATCATCCGAACCGGCGGCAAGATCGCCAAAGTTTCCACCGGCTACGACCTGACCCAGCTGATTATCGGTTCGGAAGGCACCTTGGCCTTGGTTACCGAAGTGATTGTCAAGCTCTATCCGCGGATCGAACACAGTGCCGCCGTCCTTGCCCCGTTCACTGATTTCGATCAGGTCATGGCGGCGGTACCACAGATCCTTGCCAGCGGACTGGCACCATACATCCTGGAATACCTCGACGCCATGACGATGGCTGGACTGGTTGCTACCCAGAATCTTGCGTTAGGGATCGCCGACCAGATTCGCGCTAGTTGTCAGGCGTATCTGATTGTGGCGCTGGAAAATCGCGACGCACAGCGGCTGGACGAGGATGTTGAGACGGTGGGTGGGCTGCTCACCGAGTTGGGGGCGGCCGAGGCTTATGTGCTTGAAGGTGGCTCGGCGCGCACGTTGATCGAGGCGCGGGAAAAGGCGTTTTGGACGGCAAAAGCGGCCGGCGCGGACGAGATTATCGATACCGTTGTGCCGCGCGCAGCGATGCCGCAGTTTCTGGCCGCCGCACGAGAGCTGGCGTTGGCTGCCGGTGGTGCGGCGATGGGGTGTGGGCATGCCGGGGATGGCAACGTGCATCTGGCCGTCTTCTGCAAGGACCCGGCGAACAAGAAGAAGCTACTCATCGACATCTTTGCGCTGGCCATGGAGCTGGGCGGTGCCATCTCCGGCGAACACGGGATTGGCTGCGCCAAAGCCCCGTACTTCCTGGCGCTGGAAGACCCAGCCAAGATCGACCTGATGCGTCGCATCAAGCACAGCTTTGACCCGGCAGGCATCCTCAATCCCGGGGTGCTTGGGTAAGCCCTGCAGCCGCAGAGCGCGTCGGGATCTGCAGGCTAGGCTAGCGTTCGTGTTTGAATCGTTGTCTGACCGGTTAACCGGTGCTCTCCAGGTCCTGGGTCGCAAAGGCCGGTTGACCGGCGCTGATATTGATGCCACCACGCGCGAGATTCGGTTGGCTTTGTTGGAAGCCGACGTTTCGCTGCCAGTCGTGCGGGCGTTCGTCGGCCGGGTCAAAGAGCGTGCTAAAGGTGCCGAAGTGTCTGGCGCCCTCAACCCGGCGCAGCAGGTTGTCAAGATCGTCGATGAAGAGCTGATCGCGATCCTCGGCGGTGAGACCCGCCCGTTGGCCTTCGCTAAGACGCCGCCAACTGTGGTGATGCTGGCTGGTTTGCAGGGATCCGGTAAGACAACGTTGGCTGGCAAGCTGGCGATGTGGTTTCGCGAGCAGGGGCATACCCCGCTGCTGGTCGCCTGTGACCTGCAACGGCCGGCCGCGGTTAACCAGCTGCAAGTCATCGGTGAGCGGGCCGCAATACCGGTGTTTGCGCCGCACCCCGGCGCATCGCCAGAGTCCGGTCCGGGTGACCCGGTTGCTGTTGCCTCGGCTGGGCTAGCCGAAGCCCGGGCCAAGCACTTTGACGTTGTCATCGTCGACACGGCCGGGCGGTTGGGCATCGACGACGACATGATGGCTCAAGCTGCCGCGATCCGGGCCGCCGTCGACCCCGACGAGGTGCTGTTTGTGCTGGACGCGATGATCGGCCAGGACGCGGTCGCCACTGCCGAGGCGTTTCGCGAAGGGGTCGGCTTTACCGGCGTGGTTTTGACCAAGCTTGACGGTGACGCCCGCGGCGGCGCCGCACTCTCGGTCCGAGAAATCACCGGGGTCCCCATCCTGTTTGCCTCCACCGGCGAGAAGCTAGAGGACTTCGACGTCTTCCATCCAGATCGGATGGCCAGCCGCATTCTGGGTATGGGAGACGTACTCAGCCTGATCGAACAGGCCGAGCAGGTCTTTGACGAGCAGCAGGCCGAGGCTGCCGCGGCCAAGATCGGGGCGGGCGAGTTCAGTCTCGAGGACTTCCTCGAGCAGATGCTGGCCATCCGCAAAATGGGTCCGATTGGCAACCTGCTGGGCTTGTTGCCTGGGGCCGGCCAGATGAAGGAAGCGTTGGCCGCGGTCGATGACAAACAACTGGACCAGCTGCAGGCCATCATTCGTGGGATGACTCCCCAAGAGCGGGCCGACCCAAAGATCATCAACGCCTCCCGGCGATTGCGGATTGCCAACGGCTCCGGGGTGACGGTGTCGGAGGTTAACCAGCTGGTTGACCGCTTTTTCGAGGCTCGTAAAATGATGTCATCGATGATGGGCGGGCTGGGCCTACCGGGGACTAGTCGCAAGAATTCGACCCGTAAAAGCAAAGGGAAAAAAGGCAAGAAAGGTGCCCGCGGCCCGACCCCGCCGAAAAGTCGCAACCCCTTTGGCGCGGCAATGCCAGCCGGTTTTCCTGACCTGTCGCAGCTACCGGAAGGGCTCAAGGATCTGCCGCCTGGGCTTGCCGATTTTGATCTCTCCAAGATGAACTTCCCGGGCAGCAGGTAACCGCGCCGTGCGCCTGCACGTCCGTGGCGCGGTGCTGCCCGACGGTGTGGTGGCGGATTTATGGATTGTCGACGGCCAGCTCAGCTTGGAGCCGGTGGCCGGCGCGGACACCGTTTTTTCCGGTGGCTGGATTGTGCCTGGGCTGGTGGATGCGCACTGTCATGTGGGGCTGGGCCGTCACGGCGCTATCGAACTCGATGAGGCGATCGCCCAGGCGCAGACCGAACGTGCTGCCGGCGCTTTGCTGCTGCGTGACTGCGGCTCACCGACCGATACCCGGTGCCTGGATGATCATGCCGACCTGCCGCGCATTATTCGGGCTGGTCGGCATGTGGCTAAACCCAAGCGTTACCTACCGGGGTTTGCCCTTGAACTCGACGATGAGTCGCAACTGCCGGCAGCGGTGGCCGACCAGGCCAAGCGTGGTGATGGCTGGGTGAAACTGGTGGGGGACTGGATCGATCGCGATATCGGTGATCTCGCACCGCTGTGGTCCGACGATGTGCTCAAGCAGGCGGTGGATGCCGCACACGCGCAGGGGGCGCGGGTCACCGCGCACGTCTTCGGTGAGGACGCGTTGCCCGGTCTGATTAACGCGGGCATCGATTGCATTGAGCACGGCACCGGGCTCACCGATGACGCGATTGCGGCGATGGTGGAACACGGCACCGCCTTGGTGCCCACCTTGATCAATGTGGAAAATTTCCCCGGCATTGCTGCGGCCGCGTTTCGCTACCCGATTTACGCTGCCCACATGCGTGAGCTCTATGCGAGCTGCTACCAGCGGGTGGCCGCGGCCTGGGAGGCTGGGGTGCGGGTGTATGCGGGCACGGATGCCGGAGGCATGATCGAGCACGGGCGAATTGCTGATGAGGTTGAGGCACTCAAGCAGATTGGTATGAGCCCGACCGAGGCGTTGGGTGCCGCGTCGTGGCATGCCCGGCACTGGTTGGGCCGGCCTGGTCTGGATCATGGCGCCGCGGCGGACCTCGTGTGTTACCTCGACGACCCGCGACAGGGCCCGGATGTCTTGCGCCGGCCCGACGTGGTGATTCTGCGCGGGCAGGTGTTCTAGGTTCGATAGCGAGGACGCGCTGGCAATTTCGCAGTGCCGCGGGGTGGCCGCGGATACGATGGTCCAAGCAGGTCATTCCGCTGGGAAGCTTGGGAGGCATTGTGGCCTACGACATTATTATTCGTCACGGTTTGTGGTTCGACGGCACCGGCAACCCGCCGCAGACTCGCACGCTAGGTATTCGCAACGGCGTGGTAGCGGAGGTGTGCGCCGGGCCGCTTGACGAGACCGGTTGTCCAGAGGTGATTGACGCGACCGGGAAATGGATTCTTCCCGGTTTCATCGATGTGCATACCCACTATGACGCCGAGGTGCTGCTGGATCCTGGGCTTAGGGAATCGGTGCGGCATGGTGTCACCACGGTGTTGCTGGGCAACTGCTCGCTGTCGACGATCTTCGCGGGGGCCGCCGACGCCGCGGACCTTTTCAGCAGGGTCGAAGCGGTTCCGCGCAAATTCGTTCTCGATGCGCTGCAGTCTCACAAAACCTGGTCGACAGCAGCGGAATACGTTGCTGCACTGGATAACTTACCTCTTGGGCCAAACGTTAGCTCGTTGGTAGGGCACTCGGACTTGCGGGCTGCGGTATTGGGTTTAGGCCGGGCCACCGACGACACGGTTCGGCCAACGGATGCTGAACTCAACCAGATGGCTGCTTTGTTGGAAGAAGCCCTGCACGCTGGGCTGCTCGGCATGTCTGGCATGGATGCGGCCATCGACAAGCTCGATGGTGACCGTTACCGATCGCGGGCTTTGCCGTCCACCTTCGCGACGTGGCGTGAGCGTCGCAAACTGATCGCCGTGCTGCGCAAGCACGGGCGGATCCTGCAAAGCGCACCCAATGTGGCCAATCCAGCGTCGGCGTTGTTGTTCTTTACCGCGAGCAGCCGGATGTTCGGGCGCCGTCGGGGAGTCCGAATGAGTCTGCTGGTCTCGGTAGATGCGAAGTCCAAGCCGGGTGCGGTACACGTCTTCGGGCGCGGCACGCGGTTGCTGAACACCATTTTGGGCGCCCAAGTGCGGTTTCAGCATCTTCCAGTACCGTTCGAATTGTATTCCGACGGAATAGATTTACCGGTCTTCGAAGAGTTCGGTGCGGGAACGGCTGCGCTGCATCTGCGGGATCAGCTGCAGCGCAACGAGCTACTCGCCGATGTCGAGTACCGCCGTAAATTTCGGCGCGAATTTGATCGTCGCAAGCTCGGACCGAGCTTATGGCACCGGGATTTTCACGATGCGGTCATTGTCGAATGTCCGGATAAGACGGTGATCGGTAAGAGTTTCGGGATGATCGCCGAGGAACGTGGCCTGCATCCGCTGGACGCTTTCCTGGATGTGCTGGTGGAAAACGGTGAACGCAACGTTCGGTGGACCACCACGGTCGCTAACCATCGGCCTAAAGAGCTCAACAAACTAGCCGCTGAGCCCACTATCCACATGGGTTTCTCCGATGCCGGTGCGCATCTGCGCAACATGGCGTTCTATAACTTTGCGCTTCGGCTGCTCAAGCGCACACTCGATGCCCAGCGTGCGGGAACCCCGTTCCTGGCCGTGGAAAAAGCGGTGCATCGGCTGACCGCCGAAGTGGCTGACTGGTTTGGCCTGGACGCTGGCACCCTACGCCAGGGTGACCGCGCCGACTTCGTCGTGATCGATCCCAGCCACCTGGACAATGCGGTTGACAGTTACCACGAGGAAGCAGTGCCCTTCTATGGAGGCTTGCGACGCATGGTCAATCGCAACGACGCTGTTGTTACCGTGACAAGTGTGGGTGGCACGATCGTGTATCGCAATGGTCAGTTCCGTGACGGATACGGCACTACCGTGAAGTCGGGTCGTTTCTTGCCGGCCCGACAACCTAACTCTGTCGATCTGAAGGCGAGTGCGTGACATGGCGAGAACCCAGCAGCAGCGTCGCGAAGCAACTGTCGCCCGGTTACTTGACGCCAGCATCGCCACTATTGCCGACGTTGGCTACAGCCGGGCGTCGGCAGCGGTGATCACCAAGCGTGCCGGGGTGTCGGTAGGTGCGCTGTTTCGTCATTTCGAAACCATGGGCGATTTCATGGCGGCGACAGCGCATGAGGTACTGCGCCGTCAGCTAGACGCTTTCACCAAACAGGTTGCTGATATACCTACCGACCAGCATGCGTTGGAGGCGGCGCTGCAAATTCTGCGGCAGGAAACTCTCAACTCCACCAACGCTGTGCTTTACGAATTGATGATTGCGGCGCGCACCGACGATAAGCTACGTAACACCTTGCAAGAGGTGTTAGGGCAATACCGAGCAAAGATCCTTGATATTGCGCTTGTGGTGCTTGGGGCCGAAGGGTTCCCGGAGGAGATCATTCCGGTCATCGTCGCTACATTGATGAACATCTTTGTCTCGGCGGCAGTGATTCGAGCGGTATTGCCGCAGCCGGAGATCGAAGACCAGCAGATTCCGCTGCTGATGGCGCTGTTGAGCAGGCAGGCCGGCGGCGCTGACAGACAACCGCAATGACCTATCAGCGGTAGTACCGCCAGCAGTGCTAGGTGAAGTTCATACTTTCCTGCGGGCCGCAGCGGAAACTTCAGTCGAGCAGGTGAACATCGCAGATTGCTCAGCTTTCTGTCCAGCTGTGATCTCCAGGTGAGCTGTTAAAATTGGTGGCATCGCCACTGGCTACACGGTGTGGTGTGGCCAATCTGACACTATGAGAGATCGAGCTAGATGTATGTAGAGGCTGCGGAGATTCTTGCCACTTTACTGGCTGTTGGTCAACAATTCGCTTTTGCGGATAATTCCGATTTCGGCAACGGGGAAAACCTTGCGTCGAGTATGACTAGTGCCGGTTCGGGGCTTTTTACTGGAGCTGCTCAGTACCGAGCTTTTGCGAAATCTGCCGCGCCGAAGAAGGTCCGCTTTGGTGAGCCGCAAATATGCGAAATTCCAGAGTGTGATGAAGCTGAGCGTCTCGCGCGAAATGCTCAATTGGATGAAGAAGGGTCCCTCCGTCCGCTTAAGCCGGCGCCGACAAAAGATGAGGTGGCTCCTCTAGGTATTTTCGACGATCCTTCCGCTGTGATTCTTATGGCTCTGGCTGTGGTTCAAATTTTAGAGTTAATGACTGGATTTGGGCCGGCTCACGAGGGCGATGCTTTGACGGCTGGTGCAGATAAATTCGACGCATTAGCCCAGCAGTGGCGCGCTATGTGTCCGGATAGTAGCTGGCATGGTTCGTCCGCGCAAGCTTTTTCTGATCGAATTAGTGAAATGTGTGGTTCCGCGCAAAATATGGCAGATCTGGACCATAAATTAGCTATTCAGGTGAAAAATCAAGCAGACTGGGTTACCCATATAAGTTTAGGATTTGGAATTTTAACCAACGTGCTTGTTGCGGCATATTTATATGTGCAATGGCTGTTGTATGATCCAAAGAATATTCTTTTTTCTTTAGATTTTGCACGTCTTGTTGCTTATTTTGGAATTGTTATAGCTATCGGCATGATAGTTACCTTGGCGTGCCGTTCGGGGGCCTGTGCGGAAAAAGTAGATCGCCTGGCCCGAGAATACGAGAAGTTACATGTGTATGCGGATTCAACGGGCGTGTCGGAGCTGCAGCGGGTTTCCGTGTTTGCGGGGGTAACAGTTCCCCGAGGGGGAAAGCGTGCCAGTGGCGCTTGGGAATCTTCGACATTGCCGGCGTTGCCGGACATTGCCACGTTAGCGCGGTTAGCTGGCAGTGTGGAGAACGTTCACGCCCCGCTTGATACTCAAGCCACCTGGTTCCGTGCGTACGGGCATCTGAACAGCTCCCCGACCGGAAAGTTGCGGCAGTTTGGCGCCGGGACCCGGCAAGATCTCAGTGCCGCAGCGTTGGCGACCAGGCTGCAGGAGTCGAGCCAAGTACCGGCCCAGCTTTCGGAGGGCCAGCGTGCACCCATCGAGGTGATGTTGAGCGGTGAAGATAAACCGCACGAATCAGTTGGTGGCTGAAATTTCGTGCAGCGATTCCGTGGTTAAGGCTGCTCTTGCGATGGAACCACCTCTGCGGTGCCGGCTCGGCATAATGTGCGCCGGCTAGGGGTGCTGTGGCAGGATAGACGGCGTTTGCCGCCTGATGCACTGGGCGGTTGTCCGTCGGGCGGTCTGCCCCGTAAGCGTCGCTCGGCGAGACACACACGTGAGGCAAAACCGGATCGAGGCATCCTGCCTGGATTGCAGAATTGCAGCGTGGCGCGTAGAGGAGACACCGCACAACTATGGCTGTGAAGATCAAACTCACTCGGCTTGGCAAGATCCGCAACCCCCAGTACCGCATTGTCGTCGCTGACGCGCGGACGCGGCGCGATGGCCGCGCGATCGAAGTGATTGGCCGGTATCACCCGAAGGAAGAGCCGAGCCTGATTGAGATCGACTCCGAGCGGGCCCAGTATTGGCTCTCGGTGGGGGCCCAACCCACTGAACCGGTTTCTAAGTTGCTGAAAATCACCGGTGACTGGCAGAAATTCAAAGGACTGCCAGGTGCCGAGGGCAGACTCAAGCTCGCCCCTGTCAAGCCCAGCAAGTTGGAGCTGTTCAACGCGGCTTTAGCGGCCGCCGAAGGCGGCCCTACCACTGAGGCCACGCGGCCGAAAAAGAAGGCTCCGGCCAAGAAGGCTGCCGCCAAACAGGCCGCTGAATCCGGTGCGGAAGCCGAGCACGCCGATGCGGGCGGCGCCGGTAACGAGCAGGCTGACGGGGCGAACGAAAGTTGACCGGAGAAATGAGCACTGTTGTCGTGGACGCCGTCGCTCACTTGGTCCGGGGGATCGTCGACTATCCAGATGATGTGCGAGTGGGGCTGCTCACTAATCGGCGCGGACGGACTGTTGAAGTCCATGTTCACCCCGAAGACCTAGGCAAAGTCATCGGTCGTGGCGGCCGCACCGCGACCGCGTTGCGTACCTTGGTGGCCGGTATTGGTGGTCGAGGTATACGCGTTGATGTGGTGGACACCGATCAGTAGCTCGTCATCGTTGATGGAGCTGGCGTGGAGCTGCTAATCGGCCGTGTCGTTAAAGCGCATGGCATCACCGGTGAGGTGGTTGTTGAGGTCCGCACCGACGATCCTGAAGCGCGGTTCGCGTCCGGCGCCACCGTGTGTGTCAGGGCCCGTGACGGCCAAGAGCGGCGCATCGCCATCGACGCGGCACGTGAGCACGGTGGGCGATTGCTGGTGCGGTTCGCTGGGGTGACCGATCGTGGGGCCGCCGATGCGCTACGGGGCAGTCTGCTGCTGGTTGATTCCGCGGATCTACCGCCGCTGGAGGAACCGGATACCTATTACGACCACCAATTGGAGGGTCTTCACGTTCGCACGGTGACAGGTCGCGATCTTGGCGTCGTTGCCGCGGTGCTGCATACCGCAGCCGGTGAGTTGTTGTCGGTGCGCAGTACACGTGTTGAGACTCATCCGGGTGCCGGGGAGCTGTTGGTGCCGTTCGTACGCGCCATTGTCACCTCGGTCTCGTTGGCTGACCAATACCTAGTGATCGATCCGCCGGATGGTCTGCTGGATATTGACGTGACATGAAAATCGACGTTGTCACGATCTTTCCGGCTTACCTCGACCCGCTGCGACAATCTTTGCCGGGCAAGGCAATCGAGTCAGGCATTGTCGATCTGCAAGTCCATGATCTGCGGCGGTGGACCCACGACGTGCATCATTCGGTCGATGATGCGCCTTACGGTGGTGGCCCGGGGATGGTGATGAAAGCCCCAGTTTGGGGCGATGCTTTAGATGAAATCTGTTCCAGGGAAACCCTTTTGGTAGTTCCTACCCCCGCGGGCCAATTGTTTAGTCAGGGCACCGCCCAGCGTTGGAGCGGCGAGTCGCATGTGGTGTTCGCGTGTGGCCGCTATGAAGGTATTGACCAGCGGGTTATGGAAGATGCTGGGCGACGGATGCGCGTGGAAGAAGTCTCCATTGGTGACTACGTGCTGCCGGGAGGTGAATCGGCAGCCTTGGTGATGATCGAGGCGGTGCTGCGGTTGCTGGCTGGCGTTTTGGGCAATCCTCAATCGCACCATGATGATTCGCATTCACCGGGCTGGGCCGGTTTATTGGAAGGGCCGAGCTACACCAGGCCCGCGAGCTGGCGCGGTCTGGAGGTTCCAGCTGTGCTGCGCTCTGGGGATCACGCTCGGATAGCTGCCTGGCGGCGGGAAGTTTCGCTGCAACGCACTCATGAACGTCGTCCCGATCTGCTTTCCTGCGAGCAAGGCTTGCCGCGCTCGGTGCCCCCTGCGCGAGCAGACGCAAAAGCGCCCAACACGCCGTGACATTGGGAGCTTTTGCGTCTGCTCGCGCAGGGGGAGTGGGCTAAATTCGGCCGGCGGGAAATATGTGTTTGACCGCCTCGGTGAGGGTTTGTCGCGCGGTGGCGTCATCGGTTGGCTGTGAAGATGCGATTACCACGATGTAGCGGTGGTCGGCGCCAACCAGCCCGGTCGACAAATGCAACCAATTCTCGCCGATACAGCACATCCAGCCTTGTTTGACCGCAACTGGTTCATTCCATAATCCCTCTGGAACGCCGAATCGCTGCGGATAGCCGTCGATTCCGGTCGGGGTGAAGGCGGCTAAGTCGTCGACGATAACTTTGCTGCGATCTGGTGGAAGTCCGCCGGATCCATCGAGTAACAGGTCGTAATAGCGGATGAGATCAGCTGCTGAGCTGATGGTGTTCCACCAATGGCCATCGGGCGGCGGTGCCGTTGATACCAACCCATAACGATGCGCTACTTCGGTGATGATGGCGTTACCGTTGCCTTGATTCCAGAATCTCTCCGCAGCGTCGTCATTTGATGACTGAAGCATGCTGTCCAGTGCTTGGTGATCTTCGGGAGACAGGGTGATCTTTTGCTGGGTTTCCTGGAGTAAGAGGTTATCGGCGATAAAGAGCTTGGCGACAGATGCAGTTGCTATCGGCGAGGTGTTGCCGTTGGAAACCAGGTGGCGAGTAACACGATCGAGTACTGCAATGGAGAGGGTGGCGCCGTGGGCGTTGGCTTCGTCGGTGGCTTGGTGAACGCGTTCTTGCAGACCGTCGAAGGTGGCGGATGGTTGGGCTAGCTCGGGCGGGGCGATCGCCTGCACCAACGGTGAAATCAGTGTTGTTCGTGGCTTAGCGGGGACACCTTGCGGCGCGCCGTATACCTTGGCTTGGTATCCCGCCATCGAGACCACAATCACCGCTATCACGGCGGTGAGCAGTATCGGCGGCCGCACTCGCATGCCCTCTCCTTGGACGTCTGCAAATCGAGGTTCCCGGATTCCCGCTGGACCTGGGCCGGTGGTCAACGATTGGGGGTGTGTGACGCTTGTGTCATATGTACCATCTGCTATCGGTGATACGCCGTGATTGGTGCCATACACTCCGGTGATTTCGCCGGTGTCGGCACTATCTGGCACAATTGAGCAGTTGTCCGCCCGGCCGGAAGCGTCTTGCAGCTGCAAGAGCATCCACTAGGCCTGATCCATCGGCTCGGCGATCCGTCGGCTTCTCGGTATGGGGAGTTGACCGTGGTCGTTAGCAGCCGCGACCGGCAAGGAAGTGTCTTCTGTCATGAACAGCCTGGACTTTGTCGACGAAACGTCGCTACGCGACGACATCCCGCGCTTTGGCCCGGGCGACACGGTCAACGTGCACGTCAAGGTGATCGAGGGCGCCAAGGAGCGGATCCAGGTGTTCAAGGGCGTGGTGATCCGTCGGCAGGGCGGTGGGGTTCGAGAGACGTTCACGGTCCGTAAAGAGAGCTACGGCGTCGGTGTTGAACGGACATTCCCCGTGCATTCGCCCAACATCGATCACATTGACGTGGCAACCCGAGGTGATGTTCGCCGGGCGAAGCTGTATTACCTGCGTGAACTTCGCGGCAAGAAAGCCAAGATCAAGGAGAAGCGCTGACCAGCCGTGTCGCAGTGGCCGGGCGGTGTCATCGAGATGGCTCGAGTGGACACGACGTGCGTCGGCCGCGCCACTGGGCGCCGCGGATCGTTATCAGCGGCTCTATCGGGACTGCGCTGACTACGCTGATGTCGTGACCGAAACAACGGACTCGTCGGCTCAAGGCCAGCCCGCTTCAGTCTCGGCGCAGCCTCTCGCCTCCAGGGGTTCTGATCCGGCTGGTGAGGGCAGAAGTCAACGGCAGAAGCGGTCGGCGGCGCTGCGCGAGATCGCGGTTCTTACCGTGACGGCGGTGGTGCTCTACTACGTCATGTTGACCTTTGTGATGCGCCCCTACTTGATTCCGTCCGAATCTATGGAGCCCACCCTGCATGGATGTTCGACCTGTGTCGGTGATCGCATCCTGGTCGATAAGCTCAGCTACCGCTTTGGTGCACCGCACCCCGGTGATGTCATCGTCTTTAAGGGGCCGCCGGCCTGGAATCTCGGGTATAAATCGATTCGTTCGCAGGTCACCGCGCTGCGTTGGGTGCAAAATGGGTTAGCGGTCATCGGCTTTGTGCCACCTGACGAAAATGATTTGGTTAAGCGTGTCATCGCGGTCGGTGGCCAGACTGTGCAGTGCCGGCCCGCGACAGGTCTAACGGTCGACGGCCAGCGGTTGCAGGAACCTTATCTGGACCCGGGCACGATGATGGCCGATCCGTCGACCTATCCGTGTCTAGGTGCTGACTTTGGGCCAGTGGTGGTTCCTGCGGGGAGATTGTGGGTGATGGGCGATAATCGGACCCATTCGGCAGACTCTCGTGCGCACTGCACTTCGGTGCCGGAGGATGCCATGAAGGGGGTGCTGTGCACGGGGGATCCGATGTCGGGGACGGTCCCGGTGGCCAATGTCATCGGTAAAGCCCGATTTATCGTGTGGCCGCCATCGCGGTGGGGTTTTGTGCGTTCGGCAAACCCGCAGCAAGGTCACTAGCCATGGCCACCATCTGGCCGCCGCGGCCGGTTATCCGTAAATCGTCCGGGCTGCGCACGCTGGAGTCCACGTTGTATCGCAACGGTCTGGGGCCGGTAGCCGGAGTGGATGAGGTAGGACGCGGGGCTTGCGCGGGTCCACTTGTGGTTGCGGCCTGTGTGCTTGGGCCGAGGCGCTGGGAAAGCCTGGCCGCTCTTGATGATTCTAAAAAGCTCACCGAGAAGGCGCGGGTCGCGTTATTCCCGGTGATCTGTCGTTACGCGGTGTCTTACCATGTGGTGTTCATCCCAGCGGTCGAGGTTGATCGGTGCGGGGTCCATGCGGCCAACATTGAGGGTATGCGTCGAGCGGTAGCGGGATTGTCGGTACGTCCTGGCTACGTGTTGAGTGACGGTTTTCGGGTTCCGGGATTGCCGATGCCGTCGCTGCCGGTGATCAGCGGTGACGCAGCAGCTGCCTGCATTGCTGCGGCTAGTGTGTTGGCAAAAGTAAGCCGCGACCGGTTGATGGTTGCCATGGACGCTGATTACCCAGGGTATGGATTCGCTGACCATAAGGGCTACAGCACCGCAGTACATAGCGCAGCGTTGGGTGAGCTAGGCCCGTGCGCTGAGCATCGTTTTTCGTTTATCAATGTTCGTCGTGCGGCGAGCGGATTAGGTTCCGGGGCGACCGCTGAATATCAAACAAACCGGCGAGGTGAAGGACGGCTGAGCAGATGAGTGCCGAAGATCTCGAGAAATACGAGACCGAGATGGAACTCTCGCTGTACCGCGAATACAAAGACATTGTTGGCCAGTTCAGCTATGTCGTGGAGACCGAGAGACGGTTCTACCTGGCTAACAGCGTGGAGATGGTGCCACGTAACGCCGATGGCGAGGTGTATTTCGAGCTGAGGCTGGCTGATGCGTGGGTATGGGACATGTATCGGCCGGCTCGGTTCGTCAAGCAGGTCCGGGTGGTCACGTTCAAGGACGTCAACATCGAAGAAGTTGAGAAGCCTGAGCTGCGGCTACCTGATTAGGCCAGCGCTGCTGGCGTTATTTCGCGCTGTCTGATTCCGTGCTTGAGGCATCTGCACTGGGTAGCAGGGATTCAAGACGGCGTCCCGCTTCGACGTGCCGAAAAGCATCTTCAGTAGATACTATCTATCATATATAGTTTCTTTGATGGGTCATCTGGTGGTCAAGCCTTACTGACCCTCGGTTGGTTGCAGCCGTCAATGGAGCTAGGTGCGTGTGGCGCACAGGCAGGGAGGTTCCCCGCATGGTTGGTCCAGCGGCGCCGATCACCGTGCAAGGGGGGCGCATTGCAGATTCCAAACCGGTCACGGGTGATCCGTTGCCAGTTGAAGGCGGGGATTTCTATGGCTGGCCGATCATTCTCACCGCATTGGCCTGTTTTCAGGGTCTCTATGCTTTAGAGCTTGATGCTGGCGGTGCTTCGCCCACTGAATGCAGTGAATACGGCGCATCGACAATGCTTAATCTGACCGCCGATATAGCGGCGATAGCGGCAATTTTAGCTCGAGCAAATGGTTTTCTTGAAATAGCTGAGAGCACTGCTCCGCTGGTGGCAAAAACTCCATATTGCTATAATGCTACCGGGCATGGTCAAAGAATTCTCGGATGCTTGACTGCTGTGGAATTTTTTGCAGTATTAACCGGGTTTGGTGAACCGTACAAAGGCCATGATTTTTATGAAGGTTCACAATTGCTTGCGGTAGTCTCCGACCAGCTCAACGCGGTAGCTGAGCTGGATGAAAGCAAGTGGTCCGGGGCGGCTGCGGAATCTTGTAGTGCCACGGGCGCGACTCTCAAGGACTATGCGCAGGATCTGTCATCATGGGATAAAAATATGGCGGCCGCCGCGGAAAATCATGCCCAGATTGTTCTCCATACGCGCACAGCATTTGGAATTTTGAAGACTTTGCTTTTGCTCGGTTTTGCCTATGAAGAATGGTTTTTCTTAAAGTCAGATTTCTATCAAGCGGACTTGATTGATGAACAAGTTTCCCTATGGGGTTCGTATGCTCTTGTTGTCATACTTTTCACACTGCCTTGTGGCATGTCAAGATATTACGCGGACTATGCATTTAAGGTGTCGCATAGGTATTTGCGAGTGCAAAGCGAGCTAGAAGACGGGGCTTGGTCGGGGGCGCAAGATCGGTGTCCGCAGGCGGCAACGGGCGTTTCGGTATCAACGAGATATCTACGTGGCCTGGCGACATCCGTTAACAGTACGGCTGAGCAGATAGACCGGGCGAAACACGCGACCGCTTATGTCACCGCAGAGACGGAAAGGCACTGGGGATCGCTCTTTCGGGCCCCCAACGACGGTTTTGACGCCGCCAGCCGTAAGCGTCGAGCAGCGCTCAAAGCCCTAGGCGCTCGTTGCGATCGGCTGCACACAAATTTGGACCACGCTAGTGCGGACTACGCCGAGACGGACACGCTATGGGGCAAGAATGTGGGCAAACAGGTTCTTGATTGGTGAATCACCTGCTGGGTCGGGTGTGCGGCGTTTCGGGTATCTGGTTCCATCCAGCAGCCCAGCCGGCTGTGTGTTGTGGATCGTCCGGCAACTGGGGATAACTGGCGGATAAGCCGGGTGCGCAACGATCAACCTGGGCTGTCATGTCGGGGGAACCCGGGACCGTGGTCTGATGACAATGATGACCCGTGCCCAACTGGGCGCATTGGGCGAGCAGCTGGCCGTTGACCACCTGGTCAGCCTGGGACTGCGTATCGTGACCCGAAACTGGCGTTGCCGCTACGGCGAACTGGATGTGATCGCCGCGGATATGGTGACCCGCACGGTGGTGTTCGTGGAAGTAAAGACCCGCACTGGCGATGGCTTTGGTGGGTTGGCGCAGGCAGTGACCCGGGACAAGATTCGTCGGTTACGTCGCCTTGCTGGGCTGTGGCTGATGGCCCAACACGACAGTTGGACAGCGATTCGGATCGACATGATCGGCGTGCAGGTCGGTCGGTTCAGCGGCCCGCAGATCACCCACGTGCCAGGAATCGACTGATGGCGCTGGGGCGGGCATTTTCGGTCGCGGTATCTGGCTTAGACGGCGCAATCGTCGAGATTGAAGCCGATATCTGTTCAGGGCTACCAGGTGTGCATCTGGTTGGCTTACCCGACGCCGCGTTGCAGGAGTCGCGAGATCGGGTTCGCGCAGCAATCACTAACTGCGGAAACCGTTGGCCGATGGCACGGCTCACCCTTGCGTTGTCACCGGCAACTCTGCCGAAAATGGGCTCAGTCTATGACTTGGCGCTGGCCGCGGCGGTGTTGTCGGCACATCACAAGAAACCGTGGCAGCAGCTGGAGAGCACCGTTCTGTTGGGTGAATTAGCGCTGGATGGCCGGGTTCGGCCGGTGAAAGGCGTGTTACCAGCGGTGCTGGCCGCCAAGCATGGCGGTTGGCGGGGGGTCGTTGTCCCCCTGGAAAACCTGGCTGAAGCCAGCCTGGTGGACGGCATCGACGTCTGGGGTGTGGCCACTTTGGGGCAACTGCAGTGTTGGCTCGCTGGTTCGGAGCAGTTAGCCGGGCCGATCATCGCCGCATCGACTGGATCAGAACTATCGGTGGACCTGGCTGATGTGGTAGGCCAAGCCCAGGCGCGGTTCGCGGTTGAGGTGGCTGCCGCTGGAGCGCATCATCTCATGCTGACTGGTCCGCCCGGAGTCGGCAAAACCATGCTGGCGCAACGTCTTCCGGGACTGTTGCCGGGTCTATCAAATAGCGAATCGTTGGAAGTCACGGCGATTCATTCGGTGGCCGGCTTGCTGTCGGAGGCTACCCCGTTGATCGTCAGGCCACCGTTTGTGGCGCCGCACCACAGTTCCAGTGTTGCTGCGTTAGTTGGCGGTGGTTCGGGGCTGGCTCGCCCGGGTGCGGTCAGTCGGGCGCACCGCGGAGTGCTGTTCCTCGATTTAACCGACCTACCTTATTGCCGTTCGTGTCGTTCGTCGAAATGTGTGGTCGGGAAGGTACCGTC
>JAIENC010000254.1 GCA_019751635.1 Mycobacteriaceae bacterium | reverse complement strand
CAGAACGTGCTGCCGTCCATGGAGGCGGCGTTTGTCGACATCGGTCGCGGCCGCAATGGCGTGCTCTATGCCGGGGAAGTGAATTGGGAAGCCGCGGGTTTAGGCGGGGCGGATCGCAAGATAGAGCAGGCCCTCAAACCCGGTGACTACGTTGTGGTCCAGGTCAGCAAGGATCCGGTTGGGCATAAAGGCGCCCGGTTGACGACACAAGTTTCGCTGGCCGGCCGCTATTTGGTGTACGTGCCGGGTGCGTCGGCGACAGGGATCAGTCGCAAGCTGCCCGACACCGAACGGCAACGCCTCAAAGAAATTCTGCGTGAAGTGGTGCCCTCCGATGCCGGAGTGATCATCCGTACTGCGTCTGAAGGCGTCAAAGAAGACGACATCCGCGCCGATGTCATTCGACTTCAAGAACGCTGGCAGCAGATTGAGGCGCTCGCCGCCGAAATCAAGCAGAAGGCTGCCGGTGCCGCGGTAGCGCTGTACGAAGAACCTGATGTGTTGGTCAAGGTCATTCGTGACTTGTTCAACGAGGACTTCGCTGGGCTGATCGTCTCTGGTGATGATGCGTGGGCCACGATTAATCAATACGTGGATTCGGTTGCCCCGGAACTCTCTTCGAAGCTCACCAAGTATGAGCCGGCCGGTGGGTCACCGACCCAGCCTGGGCCGGATGTGTTTGCGGTGCACCGCATCGACGAGCAGCTGGCCAAGGCGATGGAACGTAAGGTCTGGCTGCCCTCGGGTGGCACCTTGGTCATTGACCGCACTGAGGCCATGACGGTCATTGACGTCAACACCGGTAAGTTCACCGGTTCTGGTGGCAACCTTGAGCAGACGGTCACCAAGAACAATCTTGAGGCTGCCGAAGAAATTGTGCGCCAACTGCGGCTCCGTGACATTGGTGGCATTGTGGTCATCGATTTCATCGACATGGTGTTGGAATCCAACCGGGATTTGGTGCTGCGCCGGCTGACTGAAGCATTGGCCCGTGACCGCACCCGCCATCAAGTCTCGGAGGTAACCTCGCTGGGTCTGGTGCAACTGACCCGTAAACGGTTGGGTACCGGCTTGATTGAGGCGTTTTCGACGCCATGCGCACACTGCGGCAGTCGAGGAATTGTGGTGCATGCTGACCCGGTCGACTCCGTATCCCCGGCCGGTCGCAAGTCCGAGGTGACTAGCCGGCGTAGCAAGCGCGCGAAGAAGACCCGACCCGATGAGGCGCTGGTGGCTACCGTGCCCGTTCATGCTGCCGGCGAACACCCGATGTTCAAGGCGATGGCCGCTGCTAACGGTCGCAGTGAAGATGAATTAGATGAGTCTGATGACTCGGTAGGTGAGCACAATCCGGAACCGAGTGAGCAACCACCTCTGGCGGACCTGAACGCCGAGGGCGTTGAACTCATCGGCGAGATCAGCGACGAGGGCGAGGAAGTCGACGAGGACGACGCTGACCTCGACGACGAAGACCTGGGGCATGATGATGACCTTGACCTCGAGGATGATCTGGACGGCGAACTTGACGATGACGAGTCTGCTGAGGAAGACGACGAGGTGTCTTGTGCGCTGTCGGTTCCGGATCGTCCCCGGCGGCGGCGTGCAGCAGGTCGGCCGGCCGGCCCGCCTAGTCGCATCGACTGACCCGCGTTTGACCCTGTAGCCGCTGGCCACGTACTCTGGAGCAGTTGTCGCCAGGCCCGCCCGGCGATAATGCGGGCTCGGGAAATCGGCTACTGTGCCGGCGGCAGCGGGCAAACGAACTTGGCCCGCGCCCCAAATGACACCGATGTGCATCGCCTGTGTACTACGCGTGTGAATCGATGATGCACACGCTTGTAGCAACAAGCGGTAAGAAGAGGCAGGAGCAACGATGGCGACCTATGCAATCGTCAAGACCGGCGGTAAGCAATACAAAGTTGCGGTCGGAGACGTCGTCAAGGTCGAGAAGCTTGACGTGCAGCCGGGTGCGAACGTATCGCTACCAGTTGCTCTCGTCGTCGACGGCGCCACAGTCACGACCGACACGAGCGCGCTGGCTAAAGTCGTGGTAACGGGTGAGGTGCTTGAGCACACCAAAGGCCCAAAGATTCGTATCCACAAGTTCAAGAACAAGACTGGCTACCACAAGCGTCAGGGACATCGTCAGCCGTTGACGGTTCTGCGGGTCACTAACATCGCGTAGGTCGCGGTTCTTTCGAGGAGCAATCAGCATGGCACATAAGAAGGGCGCTTCCAGCTCACGTAATGGTCGCGATTCGGCGGCTCAGCGACTGGGGGTTAAGCGGTTTGGTGGCCAGATCGTCAAAGCTGGCGAGATTCTGGTTCGTCAGCGCGGAACCCATTTTCATCCAGGTATCAACGTTGGCCGTGGCGGTGACGACACCCTGTTCGCGAAGGCAGCCGGTGCCGTCGAGTTCGGTGTCAAGCGTGGCCGTAAAACCATCAACATCGTTATCGAGGCATAAACCTCGCGAGTGTGAAGTTGTGGCGAGAATTCGAGACGAATTTCGCCACAACTTCACACTCGATAAGTGAGAGCAGCCCTGATGCCTCCTCGGTTTGTCGATCGCGTCGTTATTCATGTGCGGGCAGGCAATGGCGGCAACGGCTGCGCCTCGGTGCGCCGCGAGAAATTCAAGCCGCTTGGCGGCCCCGATGGGGGTAACGGCGGCTGCGGCGGCAGCATCATTTTTGTGGTTGATCCGCAGGTGCACACCCTGCTGGACTTGCACTTCCGGTCCCATGTGGTGGCACCGTCAGGCAAGCGGGGGATGGGCGGCAACCGAGACGGGGCTGCTGGCGCTGATTGTGAAGTCAAAGTTCCCGACGGTACCGTTGTTTTCGATGAAAACGGCAGGTTGCTCGCCGACTTGGTGGGGACCGGCACTCGTTTCCACGCCGCGGCTGGCGGCCGTGGCGGCCTAGGCAACGCAGCATTAGCTACCCGTGCCCGCAAAGCCCCAGGTTTTGCTCTGTTGGGCGAGCAGGGGCAGTCCCGCGAGTTGCGGTTAGAACTGAAAACCGTTGCCGACGTGGGTCTAATCGGATTTCCGTCGGCCGGGAAATCGTCGTTGGTGTCGGTGATCTCGGCGGCCAAACCCAAAATTGCTGACTATCCGTTTACTACGCTGGTGCCCAACCTTGGAGTTGTTTCGGCCGGCGAGCATACTTTCACGGTTGCCGATGTGCCCGGCTTGATTCCCGGGGCGGCCCAGGGCCGTGGCTTGGGCTTAGATTTTTTGCGACATATCGAGCGATGCGCGGTATTGGTGCATGTGGTGGATTGCGCCACCGGCGAACCGGGTCGCGATCCTCTCTCCGATATCGATGCACTGGAAGCAGAGCTGGCTGCTTACACACCGACGCTGCGTGGTGATACGGCTTTAGGTGACCTTGCGCAGCGACCACGTGCGGTGGTGCTCAACAAGATCGACGTGCCGGAAGCCCGCGAGCTTGCCGATTTTGTTCGCGACGAGATAACTGAGCGTGGATGGCCGATCTTTGAGGTATCGACGGTGAGCAGGGAAGGCTTGAAGCCGTTGATTTTCGCGCTGTCGACGATGGTTCTGGCGCACCGCGCCGCACAGCCCGCAGCGGTGCCACGCCGGCCGGTGCTTCGCCCGGTGCCAATCGATGACAGTGGCTTTGCCGTGGTGCCCGACGAGCAGCGCCCAGGCGGTTTCATCGTTCATGGTCAGCGTCCTGAACGGTGGATTGCGCAGACCGATTTCGACAATGACGAAGCGGTCGGCTACCTCGCCGATCGTTTAGCCCGGCTGGGTGTCGAAGACGAGCTGCTTCGGCGGGGTGCTCAACCTGGATGCGCGGTGACCATCGGGGAGATGACGTTTGATTGGGAGCCCCAGGTGGCGGCAGGCGATGCGGTCATGTCTGGGCGGGGTACCGACATGCGTTTGGAGGCCACCGATCGGGTCGGCGCTGCCGAGCGTAAGGAGGCCCGTCGTCAACGTCGGGAACCCGGGGACAGTGCGTGAGCGCCACACATCGCGAAGCGATTCGAACCGCGCGAAGCGTGGTGGTCAAAATTGGGACCACCGCGTTGACCACCCCCTCTGGGGTGTTTGACGCCAGCCGGCTAGCCGAACTTACCGATGCGATCGAAAGCCGGATGAAAGCCGGATCTGACGTTGTCATCGTGTCCTCGGGTGCGATCGCCGCCGGCATCGAACCGCTCGGATTATCCCGTCGCCCAAAGGATTTAGCGACAAAACAGGCCGCAGCCAGTGTGGGGCAGGTTGCGTTGGTCAATTCCTGGAGTGCGGCTTTTGCGCGCTATCAGCGCACGGTTGGGCAGGTGCTGCTGACCGCGCACGATATTGCAAAACGGGTTCAACACACCAACGCCCAGCGCACGCTGGACCGGCTGCGGGCGTTACATGCGGTGGCCATTGTCAACGAAAACGACACAGTTGCCACCAATGAGATCCGGTTCGGCGACAACGACCGGCTTTCAGCGCTGGTCGCGCACCTGGTCGGTGCCGATGCTTTAGTGCTGCTCTCCGACGTTGATGGGCTTTACGACACCGACCCGCGTAAGCAGCCTGCCGCCCGGTTCATCCCCGAGGTGTGCGGTCCTGCCGACCTCGACGGGGTGGCTGCGACCGGGGGGAGCCACGTTGGCACTGGTGGCATGACGTCTAAATTGTCGTCAGCGTTGCTGGCTGCGGATGCGGGGGTGCCGGTGTTGCTGGCCGCTGCCGCCGACGCCGCTACCGCATTGGGTGACGCTTCGGTGGGTACGGTGTTTGCTCCGCGACCCGAAAGGATGTCGGCTCGCCGATTTTGGATGCGTTATGCCGCTGAGTCGCTCGGCACGCTCACCCTCGATGAAGGGGCTGTGCACGCCCTACGGCAACGACGCTCTGTGCTGGCGGCGGGTATCACCGCGGTGTCGGGTCGCTTCTCCGGTGGCGATGTCGTCGAGCTGCACGGCCCCGATACGGTGCTGGTGGCCCGAGGTGTGGTTGCCTACGACAACACTGAACTTGCCAGCATGATCGGCCGCTCAACATCAGAACTGTCCGCTGAACTACGCCGGCCCGCAGTGCACGCCGATGACATCGTCGTGGTGTAGGCGTTGACTAGTAGGGGAACGATGAACTTTTACTCCGCCTACAGCCACGGATTCGTTCGCGTTGCCGCTTGCACGCAGCACACCGCAATCGGTGACCCAGCGGCTAATGCGGAATCGGTGTTACGCACAGCTCAGGAATGCCACGATGACGGCGTTGCGCTGGTGGTCTTGCCGGAGCTGACCTTATCGGGGTATTCGATCGAAGACATTGTGTTGCAGGATGCCCTGCTGGATGCGGTCGAAGAAGCATTGCTCGCTATTACCGCCGCAACCAGGGATTTGATGCCGGTTTTGGTCATCGGCGCACCGCTGCGTCACCGGCACCGCATCTACAACACGGCCGTAGTTATTCACCGTGGTGCGGTACTCGGCGTGGTGCCGAAGTCGTATTTACCGAGCTACCGCGAGTTCTATGAGTGCCGGCAGTTCGCTTCTGGTGCCGGCGAGCGCGGTGTGGTGCGCGTTGGTGGCGCCAACGAGAGCGCGGAGGTGCCGTTCGGCGCCGACCTCTTATTCGCCGCATCGGATCTGCCCGGTTGGATATTTCATATCGAGATTTGTGAAGACATGTTTGTGCCGGTACCGCCCAGCGCTGAGGCGGCACTGGCGGGCGCCACGGTGCTGATTAACCTCTCCGGCAGCCCTATCACCATCGGCCGAGCCGAGGACCGATCCTTGCTGGCCCGTTCGGCGTCGGCACGGTGTCTGGCGGCCTACGTGTATGCCGCAGCCGGAGAAGGGGAGTCGACGACCGATCTGGCCTGGGACGGCCAGACCATGATCTGGGAGAACGGTAGGCTGCTCGCGCAGTCTGAACGCTTCCCGTCCGGGGGACGCCGTTCAGTCGCCGACATTGACATCCAGCTGTTGGCATCGGAACGGCAACGGGTGGGCACGTTCGATGACAACCGCCGTCACCACCGAGCGTGGGGGGAATCGTTTCGTCGCATTGAGTTTCGGCTCAATCCCCCGTTGGGTGAGATCGGGTTGCGCCGTGAAGTGGAGCGTTTCCCGTTCGTTCCGGCGGATCCAGCCCGGCTGCAACAGGATTGCTACGAGGCCTACAACATCCAGGTCTGTGGACTCGAGCAGCGGTTGCGGGCACTGAACTACCCGAAAGTTGTGATTGGGGTGTCTGGCGGGTTGGACTCGACGCACGCGTTGATCGTCGCTGCCCAGGCCATGGACCGCGAATGTCGCCCGCGCAGTGACATTCTGGCTTTCACCTTGCCTGGCTTCGCCACGAGTGAGCGGACGAAGAACAATGCGAGCCGGTTGTCTCGTGCGTTGGGTGTCACCTTCGCTGAAATCGATATCTGCGATACCGCTGAGCTGATGCTGGCCACCATCGATCATCCGTTCTCCCGTGGAGAGCAGGTTTACGACGTTACGTTTGAGAATGTCCAAGCTGGGTTGCGTACCGATTACCTGTTTCGGCTGGCTAATCAGCGGGGCGGCATTGTGCTGGGTACGGGGGATCTGTCCGAGTTGGCATTGGGGTGGTCGACTTACGGTGTCGGAGATCAGATGTCGCACTACAACATCAACGCCGGGGTGCCCAAGACGCTGATCCAGCATCTGATCCGGTGGGTGATTTCCTCGGGTCAGTTCGATGACGAGGTGGGCGTGACGCTGCAGTCTGTGCTCGACACCGAGATCACTCCCGAGCTGGTGCCTGGTGGGGCACACCAGGACGTGCAAAGCAGTCAAGCGGTTGTGGGACCGTATGCCTTACAAGATTTTTCGTTGTTTCATGTGTTGCGTTATGGGTTTCGGCCCTCAAAGATCGCGTTTTTAGCTTGGCACGCTTGGCGTGATCTCGACCATGGCCGCTGGCCGGCAGGGTTCCCGCCCGATCAGCGGCAGTCTTACTCGCTGCCCGAGATTCGGCAATGGCTGCAGGTTTTTGTGCAGCGGTTCTATTCCATGAGCCAGTTCAAACGCTCAGCAATGCCTAATGGGCCCAAGGTTTCTCACGGTGGGGCGCTGTCGCCACGGGGAGATTGGCGCGCCCCGTCAGACATGTCGGCCCGGCTTTGGCTCGACGAGATCGCACGTTCGGTCCCAGCGGAACCATGACGAAAGCGCTGGCTTTCGTGCTTTACCGCAGCTGTCTGTTGAAGTGTTTAGCGGCGAAGTCGTCGGTGTCCTGATAGGCGTCGGCAGCGGTGCGTAGTGATGCGGCGAGGTCGGTGCTGTACTGCTGCATCGCTGCGGCCAACCGGTTATGTGCTTCCTCAACGCCTTTGAGGGCATCTTTGGAGGCGTTGCAGATCGCGCCATGCGAGGCCGAAATCTTGTCCGCGCTCCCGTTGACTGTGCTTGCAGCTAAACCGAATACGTCTGCCGCTTGCTCGTGATACGGCGCCACACTCTTGATGTAGTCCGGATCGGCCGAGACATCTGCCATTGTTGCTACCTCTCTACTTGCGGGTTATGCCTGGCTGGTTACTGACAAAACCTGCAGGCTCGTCATCGAGTCTGACTGTGCTGCCTGGAGGTGGTGCGATGATCTGGTTGGCCACCTTGGGGTGGGGCACGACCTGCTGTGCGGCAGTTACTAGATTACCTGGATGAGGGCGGTTAGCGAAACTAGATAATGCGCACTGGGGTGTATGATCTCGCTCGCCCTGGTTGGCCATGGTGGGTGACCCGGATTTGCTGACATGTTCGGCCGGATAACCAGCAGCGGTAACGGATTGCCGCACCGCGTCGTACCTTTGCGTCAGCGTGGTCAGGCGTTCTGCGTGTTGTACCGAATTTTTGTGCATGGCATTGGTGGTGTCTACGCTGGTGCCAACCGCCGAATTGGCTACCCCGAGTTGAAAACTATAAGAAAGAGCGGGACCGGCTGGGCCGGAGAAATATAGTACTTCCGAAACCGGTATCGCTAGCTGCAATCCGACCAGGGAATTTCCGAGAATTTCTCGTCCATTATCGACCTGCTCAGCCTCGGTTTGGACCGTGCTATCCACGCCCTGGCTGGTAGCGGCAATCTGCTTAATCATATCTGTGAACTCGGCGTTGCGGGTCGCATAATATGATTTCGAGCCGCCTGCCCATCCTTCCTGGGGGTTGACGTCACTAAGCATTCGGTGGGCATCTAATAAATGTTGTCCACTGGCCGCGAAAACACGTTCTTCGTCCGTATCGTCATGGGGAGAAACGGATTTTCTGGTCGAGTTATTTCTGGCCGGTGACCCAGCTGCTGTAAAAAATGTGATAATTCCCGCGGTGAAGAGCATGGCGAGGAAAATGAGAGCGTAAGATTTGTACGGCGACACCATCTTTTCTGCATCGACATCTCCTGCTACGGTAACGGTCAGTTTGCCGTCATAAGTGTATTTCTCCGTGCCGCATTCTGCATTTTTTTGTTTAAGTACCTGCTGGAGCCTTTTCTTTAACTCTGCTGGAAGTTCGTAGCTATCCGAGGAAGACGGACGCGACATTTAATTCCCCTTCAAGTCATTGCGGATTTCCAAGTGGCGTCCGGTATTTCGACGCGTGGTCGCAAGTTGTGGCGGCTTTCGATGGCGCCAGCGGAGGGCGAACTGCGGTAGGGAAAGTGTACCGGAGAATTCTGCGGCCATTGTCGGTTGCTAAGGGAGCGCTACCGGTGTGTAGCTGATGGTGATCACTGCGTTTGCCCGGCGTTGGCTGGGCCAAGCGGCGGAGTTGATGTCGGTGGCGTCGTTTAAGGTTTGGGTGTGGCCTATGAGTACCCGTTGTGTTGTTGTCTGCACGCGAAAGCGGGAGTGTGACGATGCCAAAACGCGGACTCGTGCGACGTTTGTCGGGGCGGCGGGTGGGGCCGAAATACTCAGTCAACCCCGGCCCGGAAGAAGGCGCTGTCCGGGCTCCGGGGAGTCGATTCCGGTTGCCCTTCCGGGTGGGCATTCAATCGAAGCTGTTGGTGATGCTTTTAGTCTGCAGCATCATGTCCGTATCGGTGGTTGGCGTCATCGGCTTTCAGGCTGGACGCACGGGGCTGAGAGACGGGGTAGCTGAGCGCTTAGTCGAGTTGTGTCAATTGCAAAAACGTGCAGTGGAGTCGCTTTTTGCAGATTTAACGAATTCGCTCATCGGCTACAGTCATGGGTTTACTGCAGTGGATGCGGTGAAGTCATTCGCTGCCGGTTTTGATCAATTGTCCAACGCGACCATTAATCCAGATCAGCGGCAGGCGATCGTCAACTATTATACCAAAGAAGTCATCGCTCCAATCGAGCGGATAACCGGTACCGAACTCGATATCAAGGCGTTGCTTCCGAGCTCTCCCGCGCAGAATTATTTGCAAGCTTATTACACGGCTTCATTGACTTCGCAAAATGGATTGTCTGCACTCGATGGTGCCGGTGACGGTAGCGCCTGGTCGGCAGCAAATATTCGCTTCAATGATTTCTTCCGTATGATGATCACGCGTTTTAATTACAAAGACGTATTGCTGTTGGATGCCCAGGGCGACGTTGTGTATACCGCTATGAAAGGCCCGGAACTCGGTACCAATATTTTAACTGGCCCCTATCGCGAATCCAATCTGCGCGACGCATACTTGAAAGCTTTAGGTTCTAACGCTGTAGATTTCGTATGGATTACCGATTTTCAGCTCTATCAACCGCAACGCGACATGCCCACCGCCTGGTTGGTGGCGCCGCTAGGGGCAAATGGCAGGCCGGATGGGGTTATCGCATTGCCCTTGCCGATCACCAAGATCAACAGCATCATGACCGCTGATGAACACTGGACAGCCACAGGTATGGGCGCCACTACCGAGACCTATTTAGCCGGTCCGGACAATTTGATGCGTTCGGTTTCTCGGCTCTTTCTGGAAAACCCGCAGGAATACCAGCGTGAGGCGGTTGCGGCCGGCACTGCGCCTGATGTCGTTGAGAAAGCGATTCGATTGGGTGGCACGACGCTGGTGCAGCCGGTTCCCAGTGCAGGCCTTCGTGCCGCCCAACGCGGACAGACCGGGGTTATCAACGACACTGATTACCTGGGGCACCAAGAGCTGGAAGCGTATGCCCCCTTGGCCGTGCCGAACTCCGATCTGCATTGGTCGATCCTGGCGACGCGGGAAGACTCCGCGGCGTTCGCCCACATCGAGTCGTTCAGCCGAACGTTAGTGCTGGCCATCGTGGCAATGATTTTGGTGATCTGCGTGGCGTCGATGCTGCTTGCTCAGCTGGTGTTGCGGCCCATTCGAAGGCTGGAGGCCGGTACGCAGAAGATTAGTTCCGGGGATTATCAGGTCAGTATTCCGGTGGTGTCTCGCGACGAATTTGGCGATCTCACCGCGGCCTTTAACGAGATGAGCCGGAACCTGGGCATCAAGGAGGCGCAGCTTAACGAACAGCGTAAGGAAAATGACCGCCTACTACTGTCGTTAATGCCGGAGTCGGTTGTCGCGCGGTACCGCGAGGGTGAACACACTATTGCCCAAGAACACCAGGACGTCACGGTAGTTTTCGCGGTGATCGTTGGACTTGAGGAGATTTCCACCGACATGTCGGGTGACGAATTAGTCGGCATGGTCGACGAGTTATTCCGGCAGTTTAGCTCGGCGGCTGATGCCCTGGGTGTGGAACGAATCCGTACCTTCCACAACGGCTACCTAGCCAGCTGCGGGCTCACCACCCCGCGGCTGGATAGCATCCACCGGACTGTCGAGTTTGCCCTGGAAATGCGGCACATTATCGATCGTTTCAATAGCCAAAACGACCAGCACCTACAACTTCGAGTGGGGATCAACACCGGTGATGCCATCAGTGGGTTGGTGGGCCGCGCTGGCCTGGTTTACGACATGTGGGGTAGCGCGGTGAACTTGGCCTACCACATGCACAGTGATTCCTCTCAGCCCGGTATCTATGTCAGTGCGCGCATCTACGAAGCGATGCGGGGCATATGGAAATTCGCCCGAGCCGACACGATTACGGTGAGCGGATCGCCGCAGCAGATCTGGCGGTTATCGGAACGGCAATGAACCTTTTTGACTCGTCGTGGTTTTACTGGGCTAGCGGTGTCGCGCTGGGACTGCCCACGTCAATTGTGGTCCTCACCGAGCTGCATCGTGCCCTGATCCGCCGGCAAAGCCACCTGGCTCGACAGGTCAGCCTGTTGCGCAACTACCTGTTGCCGCTGGCTGCGGTTCTGCTCTTGGTCGTCAAGGCGTCGCAGATCCCGGCCCAGCAAACCTCGGTCCAGATTCTTACCACAATATTTGGTTTCTTAGTGTTGGTGCTTCTGGTATCTGCGCTCAACGCCACGGTGATTCAGGGTGCACCGCAAGGTTCGTGGCGTAAACGGCTCCCCACGATCTTTCTGGATGTTTTTCGGTTCGGGTTGATCGGCGCTGGGTTTTTGCTGATCTTGTCTTATGTCTGGGGTGTGCGGGTCGCGGGTTTGTTCACCGCCTTTGGTGTGACATCAGTCGTCATCGGTTTGATGTTGCAAAACTCCGTCGGCCAGATCGTGTCTGGTCTGTTCATGTTGTTCGAACAGCCTTTCCAGATTGGGGATTGGCTCGATACGCCCACTGCGAAGGGCCGCGTGGTCGAAGTGAACTGGCGTGCCGTGCATATCGATACCGGCAGTGGCCTGCGCATCATGCCGAACTCGGTGTTGGCCGGCACGGCATTCACCAATCTGAGCCGCCCGGCTGAACTGCACAAATTAGCTGTGACAACCACGTTCTCTACCGCTGACCCGCCAGACCAGGTTTGTCGGATGCTGTCCCGGTTGGCCGGCCTGCTACCGCAGCTTAAAGCAGGTTTTGTGACCTCCTCGGTGGCGGTTGGCGGCGCCGAGTATTGCACGACAATCGGCCTGGAATCACCGGCCGATAGCAGTGCTGCGCGCGCAACTTTTCTGCGGTGGGTGTGGTACGCGGCCCGCCGGGAGGGTTTTCATCTGGACGGCGTTGCGGATAACTTTTCCACGCCGGAACGGGTAGCCGAAGCGTTGCAGACTGTGGTGGCACCGGCCATGCGGCTCAGCCATGTGGACCAGCAATCATTGCTTCCCTACGCGCGGGTCGTTCGGTACGGCGCCGAGGAGATCATGGCCTACGTCGGCGAGATGCCACTGGGCATGACATTTATTGTGGTGGGCCGGGTGCGGCTGACCGCGGCAGCCGAAGACGGGGCGGTAATTCCGATCGGCACGCTTGATGAAGGTGCTTTTCTCGGGCTCAACTCGCTGACTCGACAACCGAACTTCGCTGGGGCGTACGCGCTGGAAGCTGTTACCGCAGTAGAGATCGATCGCGAACACCTCGAGCATCTTGTTCTGCGTCAACCGTTGCTGCTGCAGGATCTTGGTCGCATCATCGATGAGCGGGAACACAAGGTGCTGCGGGCGATCCGAGATGAGCGGAATGACTGAGTCGGCAGCACAACATTGAGATGTGGCTGGGTTTTGGCCGGATTAACCCGATACGCTGAGGTCATGACTGTGCACGCACCGTCGTTGCCTGATTTGCGCCAAGAGGTGCATGACGCGGCACGCCGCGCCAGGGTTGCCGCCCGCTTGCTGGCGGTGTTGCCGACCACGGCTAAAGACCGTGTTTTACACGCCGCCGCTGAGGCGATTCTGGCGCACGCCGACCGGATTTTGGCCGCCAACGTCGAAGATCTGCATGCTGCCCGGACCGTGGGCACTGCACCGGCGATGCTTGACCGGCTGGCGTTGAACCCCCAGCGCATTGACGGCATCGCTGCCGGGCTGCGGCAAGTTGCCGGTCTACCCGACCCGGTCGGTGAGGTGCTGCGCGGATACACCCGGCCGAATGGTCTTCAGCTGCGTCAACAGCGGGTGCCGCTCGGTGTGGTTGGCATGGTCTACGAGGGGCGGCCCAATGTCACCGTTGATGCTTTTGGTCTGACGCTCAAATCCGGTAACGCAGCGTTGCTGCGGGGTAGTTCGTCGGCGGCCCGGTCCAACGAAGCGTTGGTGGAGGTGCTGCGGGCGGCTTTGGTGAGCCAGGAGTTACCCGCGGATGCGGTGCAATTGTTGTCGAGCGCCGACCGGTCGACCGTCACCCACTTGATTCAAGCCCGTGGCCTAGTCGATGTGGTGATTCCCCGTGGTGGTGCCGGCTTAATCGACGCGGTTGTGCGTGATGCGCAGGTGCCGACCATCGAGACGGGTGTCGGCAACTGTCACCTCTACGTCCATGAGGCCGCTGACCTTGAGGTGGCCGAACGAGTGCTGCTGAACTCCAAGACCCGCCGCCCCAGCGTGTGCAACGCCGCCGAGACCTTGCTGGTCGACGCCGCGATCGCCGCGGAGGCCATGCCGCGGCTGATCGCTGTTCTGCACGATGCCGGGGTGACGGTGCATGGCGGTCTAGCTGGCAATGCTGCCGAAGCGCAGCTGCGTCAAGAATTCCTGTCGATGGATATCGCGGTAGCGGTGGTAGACGGTATCGATGCGGCCATCGCGCACGTCAATGAGTACGGCACCGGGCATACCGAGGCCATCATTACCACTAATCTTGCTGCAGCTCAACGCTTTACCGAAAGAGTTGAGGCTGCCGCCGTGATGGTCAATGCGTCCACGGCGTTTACCGACGGCGAGCAGTTCGGCTTCGGCGCTGAGATCGGTATCTCCACCCAGAAGCTGCACGTTCGCGGTCCGATGGGATTACCCGAGTTGACTTCGACCAAATGGATTGTGTGGGGAGATGGCCACACCCGTCCGGCCTGACACCGCTAGGAGAAACCCATCGTGAGTGTGCCCGCGCGGCCTATCCCGCTGTTCGCCGATACTGATGACGTCGCGAGACGGCTGAGTCAGACCGGCTACCTGCCGGATACTGCTACCGCGACCGCGGTGTTCCTGGCGGATCGGCTCGGCAAGCCATTGCTTGTGGAAGGGCCTGCTGGAGTCGGTAAAACGGAGTTAGCTCGAGCCGTTGCCCAGGCCACCGGATCGGGGCTGATCCGTCTGCAGTGCTACGAAGGTGTCGACGAAGCGCGCGCTCTCTATGAGTGGAATCACGCTAAGCAGATCCTGCGTATCCAGGCCAGCTCCGGTGACGGGGGGCAGTGGGATCGGATCAAAGACGACGTGTTCAGCGAGGAATTCCTGCTGTCACGGCCGCTGCTGACCGCGATCCGGCGCACCGAACCGACCGTGCTGCTGGTCGACGAGACCGACAAGGCTGACATCGAGATCGAGGGCCTGCTGTTGGAAGTGCTCAGCGATTTCGCGGTGACTGTTCCCGAACTCGGCACACTCACCGCGACCAGGGCGCCCTTTGTGGTGCTGACCTCCAACGCCACCCGCGAATTATCCGAGGCGCTCAAGCGGCGCTGCCTTTTCCTGCACATCGATTTTCCCGACGCGGAGTTGGAACGACGCATCTTATTGTCGCGGGTTCCTGAGTTGCCTGAGCAGCTGGCCGACGAGCTAGTGCGCATCATCGGTGTGCTCCGGGCAATGCAGCTCAAGAAGGTGCCCTCGATTGCTGAGACCATCGATTGGGGCCGCACCGTGCTTGCGCTCGGCCTGGACACCATCGACGACGCTGCCATCGCTGCCACGCTGGGCGTGGTGCTCAAACATCAATCTGATCAGCAACGCGCCGCCGGCGAACTCAGATTGAATTAGGGGCCTTGACTGATGGTCGTCCGCCGCGTTCGTCCTGCTCAACCATTGGCACCGCATGGGCTGCCCGGTCATCTGGTCGGCTTCGTCGAAGCTCTTCGAGCACAAGGGATTTCCGTCGGCCCTTCGGAAACGGTGGATGCCGGTAGGGTGCTGGTCACTTTGGGGCTCGGCAATCGGCGGGTGCTGCGGGAGGGGATCGCCTGTGCGGTATTACGCCGACCCGAACACCGGGAGGTTTACGACGCCCTGTTCGACTTGTGGTGGCCGGCCGCGGTGGGTGCACGCGCAGTAGTCGGCGATGACCAGCAGGCTGCCGAAGTTCAGGCGGATCTGCGGTTGCTCACCGAGGACGTCGAAGCGATGCGGAACCGGCTGGTCGATCTTCTGGCCGACAGTACTGATCCGGCTAATCTTGATGAACGGTTGGTGGCGGTGATTGCCCGGATCGTGGAGAGCTACGGCCGGTATACCTCCAGCCGCGGCCCGTCGTATTCGGCCTATCAAGTACTGAAAGCGATATCGCTCGATCAGCTCGAAGGCCGGCTGCTGGCCGGCCTGTTGGCCGCCTACGGTGACGAGCCCACCCCCACCCAGCAACGCATCGCTGAAGCTCGTGCCGCCCAAAAGATCACCCAACTGCGCCGGATGATTGATGCCGAGACTAAGCGGCGTACCGCTGAACAGATCGGGCGCTCGCACGTCCAGCTATACGGGGTCCCGCAGCTCTTTGAGAACGTGGAGTTTCTACGCGCCTCGGGTGAGCAGCTGCGTCAGATGCGTAGCGTGGTGGCGCCGCTTGCCCGCACCTTGGCCACTCGCTTGGCGGCTCGCCGTCGTCGTGCCCGGGCGGGCAGCATCGATCTGCGCAAGACGTTGCGTAGGTCACTGTCTACCGGCGGGGTGCCGATCGATGTGGTGCTGCGTAAACCACGTCCGGCACGTCCGGAGCTGGTTGTACTCTGCGATGTATCCGGTTCGGTCGCCGGATTCAGTCACTTCACTTTGCTGTTGGTCAACGCTCTTCGCCAACAATTTTCGCGGGTTCGGGTGTTTGCCTTCATCGATACCACCGACGAGGTCACCCACCTGTTCGGTCCCGACGCCGACCTTGCGGAGGCCATCCAGCGGATCACCCGGGAAACCGGCGTCTACCGCTACGACGGGCACTCCGACTACGGCAACGCATTTGTCTCTTTCCTGCAGGCCTATCCGACTGTGCTCTCGCCGCGCAGCTCATTGCTGGTGCTTGGGGATGGGCGCACCAACTACCGGAACCCGGCCGCCGATGTGTTGGCCCACATGGTGACCGCCAGCAGGCACGCGTACTGGCTCAACCCTGAGCCCAAGCAGCTGTGGGGCAGCGGCGACTCGGCGGTGCCGCGCTACCAACAGGTGATCGCCATGCATGAATGCCGGTCCGCCAAGCAGCTTGCCACGGTGATTGATCAGCTGTTGCCGGTCTAGCAGCCAGCCGCGGCGCGCTACTCCAGTAAGCTGGCGAGCCATGCAAAGGCGTCGACTCGGTGTCATGGGCGGGACATTTGATCCCATCCACTATGGGCATCTGGTCGCGGCGAGCGAGGTGGCGCACCTGTTCGGTCTTGATGAAGTGGTGTTTGTGCCTAGCGGACAGCCCTGGCAGAAAGACCGAGCGGTGAGCGCCGCTGAAGATCGTTACCTCATGACGGTGATCGCCACCGCCTCTAACCCCCGCTTCTCGGTGAGCAGGGTCGACATCGACCGTAGCGGCCCTACCTACACCAAAGACACCCTGCGGGATTTGCGTGCGCTCAACGCGGATGCCGAGTTGTCCTTCATCACCGGAGCAGATGCGCTTGCCTCGATTTTGTCGTGGCAGGGTTGGGAAGAGTTGTTTTCGTTGGCCCAATTCATTGGGGTGAGTCGGCCCGGCTACGAGTTGGGCCGCGAACACATCGCCGCTGCGGTAGGGGAGCTTTCCGAGGATGCCTTGTCCTTAGTCGAGGTTCCGGCGTTGGCCATCTCGTCGACCGATTGCCGGCAGCGCGCCCGACAATCCCAGCCGCTGTGGTACCTCATGCCCGACGGCGTTGTGCAGTACGTCTCCAAGCGACGCCTCTATCACCACTGAGATCCCCAGGAATAACACATGACAGCGACCCAAGAAGCCATTGATATGGCGACCGTTGCCGCCGCGGCGGCCGCCTCGAAACTCGCCGACGACGTCGTGGTGATCGACGTTTCCGGCCAGTTAGCCATTACCGACTGCTTTGTCATTGCCTCGGCGTCCAATGAGCGGCAGGTAAACGCGATCGTCGACGAAGTTGAGGAGAAAATGCGGCAGGCGGGCTACCGGCCGGCCCGCCGGGAAGGGGCCCGAGAGGGCCGCTGGACATTGCTGGACTACTTCGACGTTGTGGTGCACATCCAGCACCAAGATGATCGCGATTTCTACGGCTTGGACCGGCTGTGGCGTGACTGCCCAATAGTGCCGGTAGACCTATCCAACTCGGCGAGTGCGTGATGCGCAGAAGGCGGTTGGTGCTGCTACGACACGGGCAAACCGCATACAACCTCGGCAGCAGGATGCAAGGTCAGCTGGACACCGAATTGAGCGAGTTGGGTCGTGCCCAAGCGGTTGCCGCCGCCGAGGTATTAGGTCAGCAGCAGCCGCTGCTCATCGTGTCATCGGATCTGCAGCGGGCCCACCAGACGGCAGTGGTGCTAGCGACGGGGGCCGGTTTACCGGTACAAGTCGATGCCAGGCTCCGCGAAACCCACCTCGGCGAGTGGCAAGGCCTGACGCACGATCAGATCGACACCATCGCCCCCGGCATTCGGCTAGCCTGGCGCGAGGATGCGTCGTGGGCGCCGCATGGTGGCGAAAGCCGGATCGATGTGGCTGCCCGTGGCATGTCGCTGGTGACCAGATTGGTGTCCCAAGAGCCGGCATGGGGTGGTTCCGATGAACCGGATCGTCCAGTGATCTTGGTGGCCCATGGCGGGTTCATCGCTGCGTTATCGGCTGGACTGCTGCGGCTGCCGGTGGCCAACTGGCCGGTATTCGGCGGCATGGGCAATGCCAGTTGGACCCAGTTGAGCGGGTACTCCACTGAGGACGCCGGCCCAGATGGTGTGCGGTGGCGTCTCGATGTATGGAATTCCTCGGTGCAGGTGGCCAACCATGTCCGCTAAACCGCGGCCGGTG
>JAIENC010000179.1 GCA_019751635.1 Mycobacteriaceae bacterium | reverse complement strand
CGCAACGCGTTCATCGGTCCAGATCTTTCCAGGCAACATCCTTGTCGACCCGGTGTTCACCCGGCAGGCCAAGAACTCGCTCGGCGATGGTGTTACGCAAGATCTCAGAGGTGCCACCTTCCACCGAGTTGCCCCTAGCCCGCAGGTAGCGATAGCCCGGATCGCGGCCAATCAGATCGACCAGCTCGGTTCTACGCATCGACCAGTCGTCGTAGCGCAATCCCGATTCAGCGTTCAGTTGTATCTCAAAGCCTGAGATCGCCTGAGCTAAACGCGCATACGTTATTTTCATGCCTGCCCCTTCAGGTCCAGGCTGACCTGCCGCGAGCCGCTGACGCAGCCATTCACCGCCGAGTCGGGACACCTCAGCGTCCACCCATAATCGCAGCAGTTCGTCGTGCATCGCAGGATTACGCAGCCCCGGTTGAGCTCGCCATGTCTGCGCGACCGGGCCGATCATGCCGCCCTCCCGGGGCAGACCAGAGCGTGAGCCAATGGCGACTCGCTCATTGTTCAGCGTGGTGGTGGCCACCTTCCAACCACCCCCTTCTGGGCCTAGCCGGTTGGCGTCGGGGACTCGGACATCGGTGAGGAATACTTCGTTGAACTCAGCTTCACCGGTGATCTGACGTAGTGGCCGAATGTCGATGCCACTAACAGTCATGTCGCATAAGAAGTAGGTCAGCCCTTGGTGTTTGGGCACCGTTGGGTCTGTCCGCGCCAGCAAAATGGCCATCTGGGCATGTTGCGCTAGCGATGTCCACACCTTCTGGCCGTTGATAATCCAGTCATCGCCGGCACGAACAGCGCGCGTGGACAGCCCGGCCAAATCCGACCCAGCACCCGGCTCGCTAAACAATTGGCAATAGATGTGATCGCCAATATACAACGGGCGCAGAAATTTTCGCTTCTGTTCCGCAGTGCCAAATGCGGCGATAGTGGGCGCAGCCATACCCATGCCAATCATGTTTTTACCACCGCCGGTCGGCCGCGCACCGGCAGCAACCAGTTGGGCTTCAACCTGTGCTTGACAGGTGCGTGGCAAGCCGAGCCCACCATAGCCGCGCGGAAAATACACCCACGCCAGCCCAGCGTCATATCGCGCAGCCAAGAAATCACGCGGATCCTCAGCCCTCGGGTTATGGGCTTGCAAGAATTCCTGCACCCACATATCCAAATCCGCGACCACCACGCTCTCGTCACTATTCATGACTACCTCCAGCCGCTGCCGCCTGGCCGGTGCTCGCGCGAAACCCGCGGGTATCACCAAGCATCAAGCCACCGTCGACGACCATAATCTCGCCGGTAATCCAACTCGCCGCATCGGAAACCAGGAAGCCCACTGCTTCGGCCACGTCGACTGGCGCACCGATCCGCCCTAGCGGAATAGCCGCTGACAGCGACTCCTCATGGTCTTTCCACAGTGCTTCGGCGAGCCTAGTGCGGACCACTCCCGGGCAGATCGCATTGACTCGGATCTGAGGCGCAAGTTCCATCGCCAGTTGCTTGGTGATGTGAATCAACGCAGCCTTGGTGGCGTTATACATGCCCATGTTAGGCGAGCTGGCCATGCCACCAATCGACGAGGTATTGACGATGGCACCACCGCGCTCCCCTATCCCGGCCTTAACCGCGAGTGCGGTCCACAACAACGGAGCCCACAAGTTCACCTCAAAGACTTTGGTAAAGCGGGCCTGGTCCTGCTCCAGCAGCGGGCCATACGCTGGGTTGGTTCCGGCATTGTTGACCAGAATGTCCAGGCCACCAAAGTGCTTGAAGGTCAAGTCGATACAGCGGCGCGCAGCGTCCTCGTCTGCCGCGTGGGCGGCCACCCCAAGCGCGGTGCCGCCGACCTGCGCTGCCGCCGCATCTGCGCTGTCTTGGTGACGCGATGTGAGCACCACGTTAGCTCCGGCAGCCGCTAATCGCTGGGCGGTCGCTAACCCGATTCCGCGCGAGGCGCCGGTGACAATCGCGGTGCGACCAGTCAAGTCTTGTGCTGTCTTCAACGAATCCACCGTCACTTTCTCGCGTCAGCCCCTTGCCTTAGCCCGGATTACTGGCATTTCGCCCGGGGCACCAGCGATCAGCAGTCAGCTCATCAGTTGGGCGGCAAGCGTCGCCCCGAGATTGGCGCATGCTTGCAAGTCATTCTTACTCGGGCTGCCCAAGACCACCACAGTCTCCGCCGCTTTGACCCAACCCAACCCAGCCGTAATGCCATCGACAGCGCGCTGAGCTCCCTCGATGCCCGCATTGCCGTGCAGGTACAGACCAAAAGGTCGACCCCGGGTGGAGTCAAGGAGCTGGTAATAGGAGCAGTCGAAAGCATGTTTGAGAGCACCCGAAATGTAGCCGAGGTTGGCCGGGGTACCCAACAGATAGCCATCCGCGTCCAGCATCTCGCTCGTCGATACCGTAAGCGCTGCCCGCCGGACAACCTCCACTCCCACGATCTCAGGATCGTTCGCCCCGGCCAGCACCGCCTCAAACATCTCCTGGCAGTGCGGGCTTGGGGTGTGATGAACCACCAGCAGAGTTTTACTCACCTGGCCCCATGGAGTTGAACGGCTTTCTTCATCGCCTCCCGGGCTCGACTGCGGTCACCGGCGTAGTCGTAGGCTCGGGCCAGCCGATACCAGCGTCGCCAGTCGCCGGGATCGCTGTGCAGCTCGTCGCGAACGGTGTCGAACAGCGCATCAGCTGCGGACCTATCAATGCGCCCAGACGGGCGCCGCGGTAACGCGCTGATGTCAAGTTCCATCCCCGCTTCGGCAATAAGACGGGCCAACTTCTGGTGCACAAATGCGGCTCGCAGAGTAGCGATCATCGCCCACAGCCCAATGACCGGCAAGACCAGCAAGGCGATCCCAAGACCGACAGCAGCCATCCGCCCAGAGCTGATCAGCAGCACCGCGATACGACTTAATAACACGAAGTACACCAGCAGGGCCGCGCACATGAAACCAATGACCAGCTGGGTACGCCTAATCCGCGCAATCTGCGTCACGGGAGGTTCAGCAATGGCTCCAGGCCCACCGTCAGGCCAGGTCGTTGCGCAATACCGCGCACCGCCAACAACACACCGGGCACAAACGACGTGCGGTCGAGACTGTCGTGGCGGATGGTCAAAGTCTCCCCCGCGGTACCGAACAACACCTCTTCATGGGCCACCAACCCGGCCAGCCGAACCGAGTGCACAGCAACCCCCTCGACGTCTGCACCCCGAGCGCCGGGCAGGCTGGTACTCGTCGCATCCGGGCTGGGCGGCAATCCTTTTCGGGCCTCGGCGATCAGTTGCGCGGTGCGTACGGCAGTCCCCGATGGTGCATCAGCCTTCTGCGGATGGTGTAACTCGATGATCTCCACCGAGTCATAGAACGGCGCGGCCTGCTTGGCGAAGTGCATCGACAGCACCGCCCCGATAGCAAAATTCGGCGCAATTAATACCGCGCTTCCAGGTTGCGCGGCCAGCCACGACTGCACCTGGGCGAGCCGCTTATCGGTGAAGCCGGTGGTGCCGACCACCACATGAATCCCGTTGTCAATAAGGAACTTCAGATTGTCCATCACGACATCAGGATGGGTGAAGTCGATAACGACCTCGGTCTCACTGTCGGTCAGCACGGTCAACGGATCACCGGCGTCAATCTCAGCCGACAACGTCAAGTCCTCGGCGGCCTGGACCGCCGAGACCATCACCGCGCCGACTTTGCCCTTCGCTCCCAGCACTCCTACTCGCACGGCTTAACCCTAAACCGCCCAAGCGGGCGACGTCATGCCCGCATGGACAGATAACGGCCAAGCGCCCAGATCGGAAACACCAAGCGATACAGGTGGTAGTTCATGTAGAAGGCACCCGGGAAACCAGTGCCCGTGTATTGCGGCTCATCCCACCCACCGTCGTTGCGCTGGTGTGTGACAAGCCAAGTAATGCCACGGTGCACTGCCTCGCCAGCTTCTCCGGCAGCCACTAACGCCAGTAGCGCCCAGGCTGTCTGAGACGCGGTCGACGCTCCTCGGCCAACCCATGCGGGGTCAACGTAGGAGCGCATGTCCTCGCCCCAGCCACCATCATCGTTTTGGCATCCTTTAAGCCAGCGCACCGCCGCGCGAAGAGGAACCGAATCCGGATCGACACCAGCCGCGATCAACGCCGGGACCACCGCACCGGTTCCGTAGATGTAGTTGATGCCCCAGTTACCAAACCACGAACCATCTTTTTCTTGGTGGCTAAGCAACCACTCCACACCACGTTGGCATCGTTCGGGGTGGGCACGCCGGGCAGCCAGCATCTCCACCACATGGGCTGTGACATCGGCGGAAGGTGGATCGATCACCGCACCAAAATCACTAAACGGCATTTTTGTCGCCAGCTTATTGGTGTTGTCAGCGTCAAAAGCCGCCCAGCCACCATCACGTGACTGCATCGCGGCCGTCCACTCAACAGCCCGATCGAGAGCCGCCGTCATCAGCTGCTCATTGGGGTAGGCCACCCGAGACAGACAGGAGACAACCTCAGCAGTGTCATCGTTATCTGGATAGATATCCATGGCGAACCCAAATGCCCAACCACCCGACGGTGCGGTGGGCCGGCGCACCTGCCAGTCACCACTGGCGGCAGTTTGCTCCCCGAGCAACCAATCGGCCGCGCGCAGCACGGCAGGATCATCGGTCGGCACTCCAGCGTCAAGCAATGCGGTAACCGATAGTGCCGTGTCCCAGACTGGTGACTGGCAAGCCTCAAGTCGACAAGTCGGCCCCTCCGGGGTGTTGTCGTAAATGAGGAAGCCGTCAAGACCGGCGAGCCCGGCACGCATCACAGGATGCGTTGGCGAATAGCCCAGCAGATTCAGCGCTATCAGCGAATACACCCAGGGCGGCTGCAGACCACCCCAGCCGCCATCGGCTTCCTGGCGGGCCAGGATCCATTCCGTTGCACGTTTCATCGCCCGTCGCCGCAGCCGCCTAAGTGGGTGGCGGGCATACCAACTCAGTGCGTTGTCTAGACGCTGAAACATGCCCGGCGCGGTCCATGGCTTAGCCTGCGGGCGTACCAGTCGCCCGGACCGCAGCTCATCGATACCGAAAGGCAGCTGCCGTATTGGCTTGAGTGTGCAAACGATGGTTAACGGCACGATCGTTAACCGCGCCCAGCAAGCCCAGTTGTAGATATTCAATGGCGCCCAGGCCGGGAGAAACATAATTTCCGGCGGCAGCTCAGGGCAATCATCCCAGGACCATAAGCCAAACAGCGACAACCAGATTCGGGTAAAAACCCGGCTCTCTTCGACCCCACCTTGCGCCCGCACAAACTCCGCAGCCCGTACCATATGCGGCTCGTCGGCACTGTCGCCAGCTAACCGCAGCGCCACCCAGGCTTCCACGGTGGTCGACAGATCTCCCGGACCCTCAAACGAGGTTGACCAGGCGCCATCGGCGCCTTGCCGGGAACGGATCCAGCGCGCCATGGATTCAGTCGTCTCCGGCGTGGAAAGCCCCAAGAATTCTCGCAAGAGCAGATATTCAGCATCCATCGTGACATTGGTGTCCAACGATCCCTTCCACCAGCCGATAGGTTGCTGAAGAGAACGCAGTAGCTGTACCGCATCGTTTAGCGCTTTGCGAGCCAGATCATCTGTGGTACTCGCAGTATCTGGTATGCGGTTCGCGGCGGTATTCATGAATGTTTCCCTGTCGATGATGTATTCGAGCCTAAAAGCTGTCCCCCCGCGCCCCGGACACTTCTCCCGCAGGGCCGCTCCCCCGGACGCTTCTCCCTCGGGGTTGGCTAATTCTAAGAGCTTTGTCCTAGAAAAACCTAAATCGGCGACGCTCCGCGTAAGTGTTCGAAGATCAACGAGGTCTGAGTTCCCGAGACATCGGAGTCAGCGTTGAGGTTGTCGACCACAAAAGAGCGCAGGTCCTCGGTATCGCGAGCAGCAACGTGCAGCAGGAAATCATCAGTACCCGCAAGGAAGTAGATATCCATCACTTGGCGTTTACGACGAATCTGCTGAATGAAACTACGGATCTTTCCGCGGGCGTTGGAGCGCAAGCTCACCGAAATCATCGCTCGAAGCGGCAGGCCGACCGCGACCGGATCAATGTCGGCATAGAACCCACGGATAACACCGAGGTCTAGCAGTCGCCGCACTCTGCCGTGGCAGGTCGATGCGGCGATACCCACCGCTGCTGCGAGTGCGCTGTTAGGGATTCGCGCATCACCATGCAGCACACTGAGGATCTTGCGATCAATCTCATCAAGATCAGCAGGGTGAACATTCTTCGAAGACATACGCGTCTGCTGCCTAGAATCCATTATTCTATCGGCCATAAACTCAAAATACAGAATTATCTGCGCTTGAATTGCAGAACAGTCGAACTTTCTTCACACTCATGGAATGCGTATAGGCGTTCCGACCGAGATTAAGAACAACGAATTCCGAGTGGCTATCACCCCTGCAGGTGTCACTGAGCTGGTCAACCGTGGCCACGAGGTGGTGATCCAAGCCGGCGCCGGGGAAGGCTCAGCGATCTCCGATGCAGACTACAAAGCGGCGGGCGCCCAACTGATCAGCACGGCTGAGCAGGTGTGGGCCGAGGCTGACCTGATACTCAAAGTCAAAGAGCCTATCGCTGCCGAATATAGCCGCATGCGCCGCGATCAAACCCTATTCACCTACCTGCATCTAGCCGCATCACGGCCGTGCACCGACGCATTGCTAGCCGCCGGCACAACATCTATCGCTTACGAGACGGTGCAGACTGCCGACGGAGCGCTGCCATTACTCGCTCCGATGAGTGAGGTTGCCGGACGGCTCTCCGCTCAAGTTGGCGCCTACCACCTGATGCGGACCCAAGGCGGTCGAGGCGTGCTGATGGGCGGGGTGCCGGGGGTCAATCCAGCAAACGTTGTCGTGATCGGTGCCGGTACAGCCGGTTACAACGCTGCCCGGATCGCGAACGGAATGGGGGCAACTGTTACCGTTCTCGACCTCAACATCAACAGACTGCGGCAACTCGACGCAGAGTTCGGCGGCCGCATTCGCACTCTCTATTCATCGACTTACGAACTCGAAGAAGCCGTCAAAAATGCCGACCTGGTGATCGGCGCTGTCTTAGTGCCAGGCGCGAAAGCACCCACGCTGATTTCGAATTCGCTTGTCGCGCGCATGAAACCAGGCGCGGTGCTGGTGGACATCTCTATCGATCAAGGTGGTTGCTTCGAAGATTCGAAACCAACTACGCACCAAAACCCAACTTTCACCGTGCACGACACAGTGTTCTACTGCGTAGCGAATATGCCTGGTGCGGTTCCGCAAACCTCGACATACGCTTTAACCAACGCCACTATGCCATATGTGCTCAAACTGGCTGATTTTGGCTGGCAAACGGCTTGCCAGTCTGATCCTGCACTCGCTAAAGGACTTTCGACGCATCACGGCGCGTTGTTGTGCGAGGAAGTCGCCACCGACCTTGGTTTGCCGTTTACTGATCCAGCCAGCTTGTTAGCCTGATTTTTACCGTGCCGGGATCCCCGTAGAAACATCTACGGGGATCCCGGCGTATCGGCAGCAGCCCCGTGCCGAGTGTGCAGGGTGTGGTTAAAAAAACCATCAATCACGCATAGAACCTGCACACTCGACACCAAAAGCGTTTAGGGGGCAAGCTTTTTGATGATGTCTACCGCAGAACCCGTGCACGCTGTTTGATAACGCGTTCCGGCCCATAGATTGGTGCCGTGCGGGTCATCCCGGGCGACCGCGGCCGCTCGGATCGGCGAGGTCATATGGTTGATCTCGGGGTATCCCAGCGGGGCAACGTCGTTGAGCCGCAACGTGAATTCGTTTTCCAAGCCCCGGGCATAGCGGCCCGAAAAAGCCCGAGTAACGATGGTGTTGTGAAAAAGCGGATTCCGCAATGCACCGCGATGCGCAGAGTTAGTACCGGCTTCATCAGCAAGCAGCAATGCGGTTCCTACCTGAGCGGCAATCGCTCCCCGGCGTAATACGCCAGCCACGTCTTCTACCGTGCCTAAGCCGCCTGCCGCAATAAGCGGAACATCGTGGGCATGACGTATTGCCTCCAGAAGCTGACCTAGCGACTCAGTTCCGGGCTCCATATCCGGCGCAAAGGTGCCCCGGTGTCCGCCCGCTTTAGGGCCTTGCACGATCAAAGCATCCGCACCGGCAGCAACCGCCACACCGGCCTCATAGGCCGATGTAACGGTAACCAGCAGGACGATTCCCAGCGCACCAAACCAACGCATGACATCAGGTGACGGAGCTCCGAAAGTGAACGACACCACCTCGGGCCGCACGTCGGCAATCACATCGAGCTTACGTGTCCAACCATCATTGTCACCGAATCGAGGGTGACCCACTTCGACGTCGTAGTGTTCGGCGAGTTCCTCGAGCGCCTCAGCGTAGTGGTCTAATTGCAGGAAATCGGCGACGCTGGGTTGCGGAACGAACAGATTGGCCCCAATCGGGCCGGTGGTCACGGCACGAGCAGCTGCTATGTCATCGGCGAATTGTGTCGGGCTCACATAACCACCGGCGATGAAACCCAGTCCACCCGCATCAGAGACTCCCGCAGCTAGCGCCGGTGTGCCCGGACCGCCCGCCATTGGCGCACCGACCAGCGGCACATCGAGATCCCAGAAACCCAACACCATGGCGCTACCGTACTATCGCCCGCAGTTCTTTCGGCAGTGAGCGTTTCGCGCTATACGGACCAAGTACTGCAGCTCCATAAGGGTTGTTCAGCACTTGCCGGGCCACCGCATTAACCTCATCGATGGTGACAGCATCAATCTCCTGCAAAGTGCGCTCAATGCTGCGGTGCTCACCGTAGTTGAGTTCGCTACGACCAAGGCGATTCATCCGTGAGCTGGAGTCTTCTAAGCCAAGCACCAGTCCGCCACGAAGCGACCCTTTAGCAATCCGACACTCGGTCTCGGTAATCCCATCGCGCGCCACAGATTCTAGTACCGCTGTCGTTACACGAGTCACTTCAGCGAATCGCTCCGGCAGGCACGCTGAATACACCGACAGCGCACCACAATCGGCGAAAGTATCCAGCGAAGAATAAATCGAGTACGCCAGCCCGCGAGATTCACGCACCTCTTGAAAAAGCCGGGAACTCAAACCCCCACCGAGCACGGTATGCAGCACCGACAGCGCCCAACGATGCGGCCAGTAACGCCCGGGGGTACGAATGCCCAATGACACATGGGTCTGTTCCGCTTCCCGGTTAACCAATGTCAGCCGGGGCGAACTGGTCACGCGCCGAGTACCTTTGCGAGAGACCGCGGGCTGCCGTCCCGGAATCAAGTGCGGCCGAAAATACCTGCGCGCCAATGCAACCACCTCATCGTGGTTAACATTGCCGGCTACTGCGACCACCATCCGTTCCGGTGTGTAACGGCGAGTGTGAAACGATCGCAGCTGAGCACGCGTCATCGTCGAGACTGATTGGGCGCTGCCGATCACCGGACGGCCGATTGGATGGTCACCATATAACGCCGTGAGAAACATGTCGGCTAACGCGTCTTCGGGGTCATCGTCACGCATCGCGATTTCCTCGAGAACCACGTCACGTTCCAGTTCGACATCTTCGCCGGCGCAACGCCCGTTGAGGACCACATCGGTGGTCAGGTCAATAGCCAGCTCTAGGTCACTGTCAAGAACATGCGCGTAATAACAGGTGTGCTCTTTGGCGGTAAACGCGTTCAGCTCACCCCCCACCGCATCCATTGCTTGCGCAATTTCTACAGCAGTGCGGGCTGGGGTCGCTTTGAACAACAAATGCTCAAGGAAATGCGCCGCCCCGGCAACTGTGACGCCCTCATCACGCGATCCCACCCCAACCCAGACGCCAACCGACGCCGAGCGAACGGCTGGCAGATACTCGGTGACCACCCGCAAACCACCCGGCAAGGTCGTACGACGCAGGGTGGTCAACGGCTCGGGAGCACGACGACGACGCCCCGTGGCCGGGCGAGCAGGATGCTCGCCCGGCGCAACGTCAGCTAGTTGCTGCCGCGGCATCAGCTTCGACGGCCTCACTGGAGCCCTCTTCGGAAACCAGGATCAGCGAAATCTTGCCGCGCTTGTCGATATCGGCAATTTCGACCCGCAGCTTGTCACCGACATTGACCACGTCTTCGACCTTCGCGATGCGCTTGCCTCTGCCCAGCTTGGAAATATGTACCAAACCGTCTCGCCCCGGCAATAAGGAGACGAAGGCGCCGAAATCGGTGGTTTTGACCACAGTTCCCAGGAATCGCTCGCCAACCTTCGGCAGTTGCGGGTTAGCGATCGCGTTAATCCGATCGATCGCCGCTTGCGCTGACGGACCGTCCGTGGCACCGATAAACACGGTGCCGTCATCTTCGATAGAGATCTGAGCACCAGTTTCTTCGGTGATGGCGTTGATGACTTTGCCTTTAGGCCCAATCACTTCACCGATCTTGTCGACTGGCACCTTGATGGTGGTGACGCGCGGTGCATACGGACTCATCTCGTCCGGGCTGTCGATGGCCTCGGCCATGACCTCCAGAATGGTCAGCCGAGCGTCCCTTGCCTGCGCCAACGCACCAGCGAGCACCTGGGAGGGGATCCCGTCAAGTTTGGTGTCTAACTGCAACGCAGTAACGAAATCTTTAGTGCCCGCCACCTTGAAGTCCATATCACCGAAGGCGTCTTCGGCACCCAAGATGTCGGTCAGCGTCACGAAACGACGCTCAGTCCCACCACTGGAAAGCTCAACATCGTCAGAGATCAGGCCCATCGCGATGCCGGCCACCGGCGCTTTCAGCGGAACCCCGGCATTGAGCAGTGCCAACGTCGACGCGCATACCGATCCCATGGACGTGGATCCGTTGGACCCCAACGCTTCAGAAACCTGGCGAATCGCGTAAGGGAATTCCTCAACGCTGGGCAACACCGGCATCAACGCCCGCTCAGCCAGCGCACCGTGGCCGATCTCACGCCGCTTGGGTGAGCCGACCCGGCCGGTCTCGCCGGTGGAAAAAGGCGGGAAGTTGTAGTGGTGCATATAGCGCTTGGATGTCTCCGGCCCCAAGGAGTCGATCTGCTGAGCCATCTTGACCATGTCGAGTGTGGTCACACCGAGAATCTGCGTTTCGCCACGCTCAAACAGCGCGCTACCGTGCGCCCGCGGAACCACCGCTACCTCCGCCGATAAGGCCCGAATATCGGTGATACCACGGCCATCGATGCGGAAGTGGTCAGTCAAAATACGCTGACGCACAAGCTTTTTGGTCAGCGACCGAAAAGCTGCAGCTACTTCTTTCTCCCGGCCAGCGAAAGTCTCGGCTAACCGCTGCAGCACCTCGGCTTTGATCTCGTCGGTGCGCTGGTTACGTTCGGCTTTATCAGCAATTCCCAGCGCCGCGGAGAGCTCGCTGGTAGCGATCGCACCGACCGACGAGTAAACGTCTTCGCTGTATTCGGGGAAAACCGGGTATTCCACGGCCGGACGTCCGGATGCACCGGTGGCGTCGGCGAGTTCTTGCTGCGCAGCACACAGTGTCGCAATGAACGGCTTAGCCGCTTCCAACCCTTGTGCCACAATGCTTTCCGTCGGCGCCGCGGCACCACCGGCAACAAGCTCAATGACGTTCTCGGTGGCTTCGGCTTCAACCATCATGATGGCTACGTCGGTGGCACCGTCGGTGGTCTCCACGACTCGACCAGCCACCACCATGTCGAACGCTGCCCGCTCAATCTGTTCGACGGTAGGAAATGCCACCCAGGTACCGTCAATCAGCGCCACTCGAACAGCGCCGATCGGACCGGAGAACGGCAGGCCACCCAGCTGGGTGGAGGCGGAGGCGGCGTTGATCGCCACTACGTCGTATAAATCGTTGGGATCGAGGCTCAGGATGGTCACAACGATCTGAATCTCATTGCGCAGCCCGTCGACAAATGACGGACGCAGCGGCCGGTCGATGAGCCGGCAGGTCAAGATCGCGTCGGTAGACGGACGGCCTTCACGACGGAAAAACGAACCCGGGATGCGCCCAGCCGCATACATCCGCTCTTCGACATCCACCGTCAGCGGGAAAAAGTCAAAATGTTCCTTGGGGCTTTTGCTAACTGTGGTCGCCGATAACAGCATGTTCTCCTCGTCGAGGTAAGCGACGACGGAGCCGGCGGCCTGCAGGGCCAAGCGACCGGTCTCAAAACGAATGGTCCGGGTGCCAAAACTCCCGTTGTCGATAACGGCGGTCGACTCGAACACGCCCTCTTCAATTTCAGCTACAGACATGGAGTCCGTGCGGCCTCTCTGCGTTTGTTCAGTTATTTCGCGTCGCCACAGGGGCCTTGAGCGCTCAAATACCGCATCAGTGCCCAAATACCCCGCAGTTCGCCAGCCTGAACTCGACCACGGCCATCGATTGAAGCGGTCGACCTACTCGATACTTTGAGAAGCTCGACAGCCACCACCGAAGACCGTCCGATTCAGACTTGGCTCCTCCTATTCGGGGTCCCACTCGGAGTACTCCGCCATGACTCGCTGGAACGGCACACGCGGATTGCGCGGGCCGTACCACTGTTCGGGCCAGTAGAACCCAGAACGCTCTTACTGTACACGGGCCCGGGAGCTGGTTTTCAATTGCCACCGGCCGACTTCGGTCGATATCTGACCCAACGAACCGGCAATCACTTTAACGCCATTTCAGTACCGCATCGCACCAGCGAAAAAGGAGGAAAAACCTCGGTCAACGGCGTGCAAAAAAGCGGTCGCGACGTTAGCGGCGCAACCCTAGCCGCTCGATCAGCGAACGGTAACGCTGCACGTCGACATGACCGACGTACTTGAGCAGACGCCGCCGCCGACCCACCAGCTGCAGCAAACCCCGCCTTGAATGGTGGTCATGTTTGTGCACTTTGAGGTGTTCAGTCAGATCGGCAATTCGCTTGGTCAGCAAAGCTACCTGCGCTTCTGGCGACCCAGTATCGGTCTCATGCAGACCGTAAGAAGTCAAGATTTCTTTTTTCTGTTCGGCTGACAGCGCCACGAAATATCTCCATCGATTGGTCCGCGATTATGGATACCAGGGTGCGGCCGCCGCGAACCGCAGCACGCCCCTATGTCGTCGGCAAGTGTAACAGTGCGCGAGCACGTACTGCCTCACCCAGCCGGCAGTAGCGCCCGGACCCGCTCGGTATCGGCGCCCATCGCGACGATGAGTTCCTGCACCGAGTCGAATTGACGTTGTCCGCGGATACGCGCGACGAAATCCAGCGCCACATGCTGCCCATAGAGGTCCATCGCGGTGTCGAGGACAAAGGCCTCAACAGTGCGGGTCCGACCCGAAAAAGTGGGGTTGGTACCAATCGATACCGCAGCTCGGCGACGCGCACTCGGCACCACATTGCGGGTTGCCGGTCCGGGGCCCAACACGGTGAACCAGGCCGCATAGACCCCGTCGGCCGGGACGGCCGAATACACCGCCGGGGCTAGGTTTGCCGTAGGAAAACCTAGTTCAGTGCCTCTGCCGTCACCGCGAACGACAATGCCTTCAACGCGGTGTGGCCGACCCAGCGCTTCCGCCGCCGCCACCACTTCACCAGCATCCACACAGGACCGAATGTAGGTGGAGGAGAACGTGACCGACTCATTCGAGTGCTGCTCGGATACCAGCGACATCGATTCCACCGCGAAACCGAACCGCTCGCCAGCCCGGCGCAGTGTAGCGACGGTGCCCGCTGCTCTTTTGCCGAACGTGAAGTTCTCACCTACCACCACTTCCATCACATGCAGCTGCTCGACGAGCAACTCGTGAATGAAGCGCTCAGGCGTCAACTTCATAAAAGTAGTAGTGAACGGCATCACCAAAAAGACATCGATGCCCATTTCTTCAGCTAGCTCGGCGCGGCGGGGCAACGTCGTTAACTGCGCCGGATGACTCCCCGGAAAAACAACTTCCATAGGATGGGGGTCAAAGGTCATCATGACAGTCGGCACGCCACGGGCCCGGCCGGCCTGCACCGCATGGGCGATCAGTTCGGCATGTCCGCGGTGCACCCCGTCAAAGACGCCGATCGTGAGGACACATCGGCCCCAGTCCGTGGGAACCTCTGCTTGTCCCCGCCACCGTTGCACAATCGCTAGCCTACGACTCCTTGTCCTGCGACCCTGCTCAAACCCCCTGCCCGGTCAGGTCTGTCTGCACAGCGACACGCCGCAGTGCTCAATGTGCCTAGACTGCCCTTCTGTGAGCTCTGTCCGGCATGGTGACCTCACCCCGGTTGCCCAGAATTACCTGAAAGCCATCTGGACCTCGCAGGAATGGTCGACGGAGAAGATCAGCACCAAAATGTTGGCCGACCGGATTGGCGTATCTGCCAGTACGGCATCGGAATCCATTCGCAGACTGGCTGAACAAGGCCTGGTCGATCATGAGAAATACGGTGCGGTGCGGTTAACCGAGTCTGGGCTTCGGGCAGCGTTAGCCATGGTGCGTCGGCACCGACTGTTGGAGACCTTCTTAGTCAGTGAACTCGGCTATACGTGGGACGAGGTACATGACGAAGCCGAAGTACTCGAACACGCAGTTTCGGAACGCTTTGTCACACGCATCGACGCCAAGCTGGGATTTCCGCAGCGAGACCCCCACGGAGACCCGATCCCCACCTCGAACGGACAGGTGTACGCACCACCTGCACAACAACTATGGGAGTGCCGGGAAGGCAACATCGTGGCGGTGACCCGTATCGCAGACACCGACCCGGAGATGCTGCGTTATTTCGACATCGTCGGGATCAGTTTGGACACGCAACTGCAAATTTTGGCGCGTCGCGAATTCGCCGGCATGATGGCGGTCGCCGTCACCACCGGCACCGGCAGCACCACCACCGTCGATCTAGGCAACCCGGCCGCGCAGGCAATCTGGGTCATGACTTCGCCCTAAAACCGTCAACCTAGCTCAACAGGGCTTTGGCGATATGGGTCACCTGAACTTCATTGGAGCCGGCATAAATCATCAGCGACTTGGCGTCACGAGCAAGCTGCTCTACCCGGTATTCGGCCATGTACCCGTTGCCACCAAACAACTGCACAGCTTCCATGGCAACTTCGGTAGCGGCTTCAGAGGAGTACAACTTGATCGCCGAAGCCTCCGCCAGTGATGGCGATCTGCCCGCTTGGAGTCGCTCCAGAGTGGCAAAAACCATGTTCTGTACGTTGATTCGGGCGACTTCCATCTTGGCCAGCTTGAGCTGAATGAGTTGGAACTGGCCAATGTTTTGACCCCACAATGTGCGAGTCTTGGCGTAGTCGATGGACAGCCGATGGCATTCGTTAATGATGCCCAACGCCATCAAGGCAACCCCAAGCCGTTCCGCCGCAAAATTCGCGCGCGCACTGTCACGACCGTCTCCACTGGCGTGTTGTTCAGTCTCACCGAGCAGCCGATCCCGGGTGAGCCGTACGTCCTCGAAGAATAAGTCGCCCGTCGGCGATGACATCATGCCCATTTTTTTGAATGGTTTGCCCTGGGTAAGCCCTGGCATCCCCGAATCGAGCACAAAGGTCAACACTGGGCGGGCACGCCGGTCCACCGACGAGTCGCCCTCGTCTAATTTTGCGTAGACCACCAACACATCGGCGTAGGGCCCGTTAGTGATAAAGGTCTTCTGCCCGTTGAGGATGTAGTCATCACCGTCGCGAGTGACATGAGTGCGCATGCCGCCGAACGCATCCGAACCAGCGTCAGGTTCTGTGATCGCCCAAGCCGCGATCTTGTCCAAAGTGACCAGGTCGGGCAGCCACCGTTCTTTCTGCGCAAGGGTGCCGCGACTGATGATTGTTGCCGCACCTAAACCAAGACTGACGCCCACCGTGCTCAACAAGCCGATGCTGACACCAGCAAGCTCGGACACCATCACGGCCGCCATTGATGCCTGGCCCGCCAACCCATTCAGGCCGGCTGAGGTTTTCTTCTGCACGCGTTCCGCGTCGGTGTTCACGCGTTCCCGGTCCAGCATTTTTCGGACGGATTGAGCTGCCAAGACGTCCAGACCAAACTGGCTAAAGAGTTGGCGGGCAAGAGGATACGGCGACAACTCACCGTTTTCTAAGGCCGCCAGATGAGGACGGATCTGTTTATCGATAAACCCGCGAATGGCATCACGCATAACTATGTCGGTATCCGACCATTCGATCACGACATTCTCCATCCCCTTGTCCACGCCGAACTTACGTGGCGATCGCCAATGCGACGAAGCCGGGTGCGCGGGTCGGACACCGGTAGCGCAAGCATGGTGAGCGTGAACGCAAGAAACGCCTCGAAGGCAAGAACCGATCTCAGACACCGGACGCATTTGCCGACCCGGTGCGCTTAATCGGATCCGTTCGCAGCCGCAACGCATGACGTTAGCTGCGCACGCCCACCTTCGAAGCGTTCCTTATCAATACATTCATCAATGGATCTGGCGAAACCTTTAAGCAGAACTGCCGACTAGCGAGAATGCCAAAGCATCGAGCCGGTCGATGGTCTTGTTGAGTTGCTTAAGTCCGTCCTTCTCCACCGCTTTGCCCAAAGCGCCTCTAATAAGGGCGCCATCGAAATCGCCGCTGACCGTGAAGGTGGATCCGCCGTGCATCGGCTCGATGCTGAAAGCGAATTCAGCTTTGACACCGGCCATACCCGTACCGCCCATCACAAGACGACGCGGAGCTTCGATCGACTCAATCGCCCAGTCAATGTTGTTCTCCATGCCCAACATCACGATTTTGTCGGTGAGTTTTGCACCTTTGGTCAACACGGCGGGCGGCTCTTCGACCCATTTTTCGTGGACAGTAAACCACTTTTCCCAGGTATTTGGGTCAGAAACCGTTGCCCATAACGCCTCCGGGCTGGCGGCAAGATCACGGGTAACTTCGATGTGTCCCATTTTGATTCTCCTTGCATCGGTTGGTTTTGGGTTTTCCAGTCAACTCAGCAGCCCGTTAGCTAGCGACAACCTTGCGCGCCAACGCCCCTTAGTCCATCGGGTCATCAAGCGAGTTATAAGAGAACTCCCTCTAACTCGTAAGAAGAAACATACACGCCTGATTGTATCTATGCAAGCAATGTCAGTGCGGCGTGTCGGCGTAGTGACATGCACGAAAGCCGACGCCATGGTTCGCCCATCAACCGTCGGATCAGAATCTTGTCCACCAAAAGACAACCGCGGCACCCGGATAGTGGCGCCCAGGTTAATGACGACGCGAGACGCGCCTCAGTGTTTTTCGGCCGCCGCCGACGACGACGCCCGCGGCCATATCCGGCGCAAATCCACACAAGCCCGGTCCCATCTCCTCCGGGCCCGCTGCGGGTCCTGGTCAACGAAACTCGCTACCAGAATTCCGCGCAGCACATCCATTGCGGTGAAGAGAACGTTGCGGATCTGCCTAGGGTCAATACGAGCCGTACCCGAAGAGGAGGGCGGAACCAACTGAGCGATCGCCGCAACCAGCGTACTGTTCACCACCGGCTCCACTCGTTCAATCTGGCGCGCTAATACTGGATCGGTACGAGCGGCAACCCAAAGCTCTAGTGTCGCAACGAAAGTCGGACCCTGATGGGCTTCCCACATGAAATCTAGCATCGTGGCGAGAAAATCACGACCGGCTTGCACGCGGCCAAGTTCACGGATGGCAGCTTGCACCCGTTGCTGAGCCAAGTGCTCAATTGCCGCCACCACGAGATCTTCTTTGGAGCGAAAATGATGGATCTGCGCCCCTCGAGTAAGACCAGCCAGCTCCGCCACCCGAGGCGTGGTGGTACCCGCATATCCGTACGTTGCCAGACAGTC
>JAIENC010000115.1 GCA_019751635.1 Mycobacteriaceae bacterium | reverse complement strand
GGATGGCGTAGCAGCGCTCCTCCGGAGCGGGTTGTGGTGGCGAAGGCATGGTTCACCGTGGTGACCAGATCATGGTCGCTGCCCGGGGGGTGGCCCATGAACACCAACGATGCGACGTCGAGGGTGAGTTCTTTCATTGCTGGGTGGAACAGAAACCGGGGGTCGTTTGTCGGCCAATGAGCCACGGCAGTCGTGGCGACTCGGTCGATGTGCTCGACGTAGCCGGCGAGCCGCGTGCGGGTGAAGGCTTCCTGCATGATCCGGCGGTGATACATGTGTTCGTCAAAATCCAACAACATCAGACCCCGCTTGAAGAACGGGCCAATCACTGCCCGCCAGCCCTTCTGTGAGAAGGCTTTATTGACATTGGTGAACACTGCTTGGGTGGCGTCGGGCCCTAAGGCGGCAATCGCCGGCATGATCGGTGAGTCCAGGAAAATCACTGGTCCGCGGTTTCGATACAGAAACAACAGATAATCGGGTCCCTCCCGGAACAGCTCGATGGTGTGCCCAAGAAGAGGAAGGCCGGCGTCACCCAACACGGGTTTGAGGCCACTGCCGGCGGGTGGTTCGGCCAGTACGGTTGTTTTCCAGCTGTGGGCGAGCAGCCGCTTCTCGATAGCGCCCATCCCGGGGATGGTGTTCAGCGTGGGGGTGAATCGGCGCCGGGCTTGGTCGAGCAGATAGTTGGTGGTGTTGATGGTGGCCATCGACGCTCCTTGGGGTGCTGGTGGTGGCCTGTTGTGCCTGGCCTTGCCGGGTTTGGGGGTATCGCTGAGCTGCTTGGGCTAGCGGAAAATCGTCGCTGGCATCCATCCTCAGGACCAACTTGACAGCTGTCAAGTTTCTTTTTCGTTCGGCTTGGTGCATGGTCAGAAGGTGAGTACGCAGCCCGTGCCGACAACCACGCGGCGGGGTGACCGGCAGCGTCGGGCAATCCTGGCGGCGGTCCGTGAGTTGTTGCAGGAGAAACCTTTCGCGGAGCTGTCGGTCAGCACGATTAGCGATCGTGCTGGGGTAGCCAGATCCGGCTTCTATTTTTACTTCGACTCTAAATACTCGGTACTCGCACAGATCCTGGCTGAGGTCGCCGCCGAACTCGAAGAACTCACGCAGCATTTCGCGCCCCGCGGGGCCGATGAATCACCGGCTGCTTGGGCCAAGAGAATGGTCGGCATTGCGGCCGCGGTGTATGCGCACAACGATCGGGTGATGGCAGCATGCAATCTTGCCCGACACACCGACGCGGAGATCCGCGAAATTCTTCAGCAGCAAATCGATACGGTGATTAACCAGATCATCGGTGTTGTCATGGCAGAAATGAGAGCTGGCACCGCGTACCCGATCAGTGCGGACATTCCGGCCTTGGTGCGCACTTTGGCGGTCACCACCGCGCTGATGCTCTCCGGCGACAGCTTCTTCCTTGGTTCCGATGGTGATCTGCAGCGCGGACTCCATGTGCTCGAGCGGTTGTGGTTTAACGCGTTCTGGGGTGGCGGTTCAGCAGGCCGTGAGCAGGGCTAGGCGACGGCGATGAAACGAACTTTTGCGGGGAAGCGGTGCTTGATCACCGGTGCGGCCAGTGGCATCGGTCGAGCTACGGCTTTGCGGCTTGCCGAGCAGGGGGCCCAGCTGTACTTGACTGACCGTAATCGCGAGGGCCTGGTGCTGACCGTCGCCGATGCGCGTGCGTTAGGTGCTCAGGTGCCGGAGTATCGGGCTCTCGATGTCGCCAACTATGAACAGGTGGCGGAGTTCGGCGCCGATATTCATGCCCGCCATCCCAGCATGGATGTGGTGATGAATATTGCCGGTGTGTCGACCTGGGGCACTGTCGATCAACTGACCCATGAGCACTGGAACACCATGATTGCCACCAACCTCATGGGCCCGATTCATGTCATCGAGACTTTTATTCCGTCCATGATGGCGGCCGGCCGGGGTGGGCATTTGGTCAATGTGTCATCGGCCGCGGGGCTGGTCGCACTGCCGTGGCATGCGGCGTACAGCGCCAGCAAGTATGGGCTGCGCGGGCTTTCTGAGGTGTTGCGTTTTGATTTGGCCCCACACCGCATCGTGGTGTCGGTGGTAGTGCCGGGTGCGGTGAATACGGCGCTGGTTAATACGGTGGAGATCGCTGGGGTGGATCGCGATGCTCCGCATGTGAGTCGGTGGGTTGAGCGCTTCGCCAGTCATGCTGTCTCGCCAGAGAAGGTGGCGGAAAAAATCCTGGCGGGAGTCGCGGGTAACCGGTACCTGATCTACACCTCGGCAGATATTCGGGCGTTATATGCGTTGAAGCGGGTGGCGTGGTGGCCCTACAGCCTGCTGATGCGCCAAGCCAACGTGTTTTTTACTCGCGTGCTTCGGCCCTAGCGGTCTGCTGCGGTGCGGATCGAGGAGTTTGCTGGGTTGGATCCTCGCGGCGGCTGCACCGGGAGATGTCGGTGCTTGCTGGTAATCGTTGACCGATGAATCGGCGACGATATTTTGGACCCCCCGCTGGCGCGATAGCTGGTCGGCGACACGCCGCGCCCAACCCGGACACGGGCTTCCGAGCAGGGAATTTCATGAATATCTTTCAGAACATGTTGTATCTCTTCTGCTTGCCACCCACTAGGTGTAGTGTTTGGACCGGCAGATCGAGGTTCACCACGTCAATGGTCCCGCACCGGCGACGCGGTCCGCTCCCGGGTTTTGGCCGATACCTGTTGCCTTGGGCTACCGAGTCAAGAGGCCGGTCAGTGCAGGGAGCTTCGAGGCTTGACGGTCCGCTGAACAGCAGCACAGGTGCAGTAGCCGAGTAGTTGCCAGCTCTATTGAGTTTTGTCCATTTCGTGATTTCCCGCAGAGGAGCGGTACAGCCGATGAATATCACCGTCTACACCAAGCCCGCATGTGTGCAGTGCAACGCCACCTACAAGGAGCTGGACAAGCGCGGCATCTCTTATCAGAAAGTTGACATCACCTTAGACGTTGAGGCACGGGATTACGTGATGGCACTGGGCTATCTGCAGGCTCCGGTCGTGGTTGCTGGCGGGGAGCACTGGTCGGGTTTTCGGCCGGACCGCATCAAGGCGCTCGTCGGTACCGCGCTCAGTGCTTAGTGCACCGGACCATATCTAAGGGAGATTGCTGTGCAGTCGGGCGTCCTGGTGTATTTCTCCAGCGTGTCGGAGAATACCCATCGTTTCGTGCAGAAACTGGGCATTCCCGCCACGCGGATACCCTTGCATGGCCGCATCGAGGTCAATGAACCGTATGTTCTGGTGCTGCCCACCTATGGTGGTGGGCGGCACCACCCGAATCTTGATACCGGTGGCTATGTCCCCAAGCAGGTCATCGCTTTCTTGAACAACGAGCACAATCGAGCGCTGCTGCGTGGCGTGATTGCGGCCGGCAACACCAACTTTGGTGCCGAATATGGCTATGCGGGCAACGTCATTGCTCGCAAATGCGGCGTTCCCTACCTCTACCGCTTCGAATTGATGGGTACCGATGAGGACGTTAATGCCGTCCGCGCGGGCCTGGCTGAATTTTGGAAGGACAAGACGTGCCAACAAGCATCACAACTGATGAGCCTGTAACGGTCGTGCGTGGGAGTGTGCCGCCGGGCGAGATGGATTACCACGCGCTCAACGCCATGCTTAATTTGTATGACTCGGACGGCAAGATTCAGTTCGATAAAGACGTCCATGCCGCGCATCAATACTTTCGGCAGCATGTCAACCAGAACACGGTGTTCTTCCATGACCTCGACGAGAAGCTGGACTACCTCGTGGAGCAGGGCTACTACGAAGTTGAGGTGCTTGACGGCTACTCACGTCCTTTTATTACGTCGTTATTCCGGCGCGCCTATGCCAAGAAGTTTCGGTTTCCGACTTTCCTTGGCGCGTTCAAGTACTACACGTCCTACACGCTGAAAACCTTTGACGGAAAACGCTATCTGGAGCGTTTCGAAGATCGAGTGTGCATGGTCGCGCTCACCTTGGCCGCGGGGGATACGACGTTGGCCGAGAAAATTGTCGACGAGATCATCGAAGGGCGGTTTCAGCCGGCTACTCCGACCTTCTTGAACTCGGGCAAAAAACAGCGCGGCGAACCGGTGAGTTGTTTTTTGCTGCGTATCGAAGACAACATGGAATCGATCGGTCGATCGATCAATTCCGCGCTGCAGCTCTCTAAGCGTGGTGGGGGAGTAGCGTTGCTGCTCAGCAATATTCGTGAGCACGGTGCACCGATCAAAAATATTGAGAACCAGTCTTCAGGTGTTATCCCGATCATGAAGCTGCTCGAGGACTCGTTTTCTTACGCCAATCAGCTGGGCGCACGCCAAGGCGCTGGCGCGGTGTACTTGCACGCTCATCACCCTGATATCTACCGCTTTCTGGATACCAAGCGGGAGAACGCTGATGAGAAGATCCGGATTAAGACGCTGAGCCTCGGCGTGGTGATCCCGGACATCACCTTCGAACTGGCCAAGCGTAACGAGGACATGTACCTGTTCTCGCCCTACGACGTGGAACGGGTTTATGGCCTGCCATTCGCCGATATTTCGGTGACTGAGAAATACTACGAGATGCTTGACGACGCCCGTATCCGCAAGACGAAGATCAAGGCGCGGGAGTTTTTCCAGACACTGGCTGAGTTGCAGTTTGAATCTGGTTATCCCTACATCATGTTCGAAGACACGGTGAACCGGGCCAACCCCATTGACGGCAAAATCACACATTCGAACCTGTGCTCGGAGATTCTGCAGGTATCCACGCCGTCGTTGTTCAACGATGACTTGTCGTATGCCAAAGTGGGCAAAGATATTTCCTGCAACCTCGGGTCGCTCAACATCGCCAAGACAATGGATTCGCCGGACTTCGCGCAGACTGTCGAAGTGGCGATTCGCGCCCTCACCTCGGTGAGTGAACATACCCATATTCGGTCGGTGCCTTCGATTGCGCAGGGCAACAATGATTCCCACGCCATCGGGTTGGGGCAGATGAACCTGCATGGCTATCTCGCGCGGGAGCGCATCTTTTACGGTTCAGAAGAAGGTATTGACTTCACCAACATCTATTTCTATGCCGTGCTGTTCTATGCGTTGCGGGCGTCGAATCACATTGCTATTGAACGTGGTACGCACTTCGCCGGCTTCGAACGGTCCAAGTACGCCTCGGGCGAGTTCTTCGACAAATACACCGAACAGATCTGGGAACCCAAGACGCCTAAGGTACGCCAACTTTTCGACGATGCGGGCATTCATATCCCGACGCAGGAAGATTGGCGTCGGCTCAAGGAGTCGGTGCGAGCTCACGGTATCTACAACCAGAATCTGCAGGCTGTTCCGCCAACCGGTTCGATCTCGTACATCAATCACTCGACGTCGTCGATTCATCCCATCGCCTCGAAGATCGAGATCCGCAAAGAAGGCAAGATTGGTCGGGTCTATTATCCGGCGCCGTATCTGACCAACGACAATCTGGAGTACTACCAGGACGCCTATGAGATCGGCTACGAAAAGATCATTGATACCTACGCGGCCGCAACTCAGCACGTCGATCAAGGGCTGAGTCTGACGTTATTCTTCAAAGACACCGCTACTACCCGCGATGTCAATAAGGCGCAGATTTACGCTTGGCGTAAGGGAATTAAGACGCTCTATTACATCCGGTTGCGTCAGATGGCGTTGGAAGGCACGGAAGTCGAAGGTTGCGTGTCCTGCATGCTGTGACCTACGCCGCGATCGCGGACGGTGGCCGCCGGCGCTGCTTGCACAGCGCTTGGGGAAGGCTGCGCTAGGGATGTTGTTGAGGGAGCCGCGGCATTGCTCCGCTGGGGAACCAGCCGGGCAAGCTGTGCGGTGATAGCCGAGAGATACCTGGGTTGCCGCAGCGTGCGGTTGTCCCCAGCAAATTGGCCGATGAGCATGCCTAGGGCTGCGCCGGCATCTGGTGTGTCGGTGGCGGCGCCGATCACCACGGATGCGTCTGGTAGGTCATAGGTTGTGCTGTTGCTCCCCAGCGAGCTGCTGATAGGGGGCCGCAACGTGGTGCGGAACTCAGCGGCCGGTGCCCACCCCGCCGGGATTGTTGCTGCCACGCTGTCAACAATCCAGCGGTAAGTATCGATCACGTCACTGAGGGCTTGCTGGGTCCGGTCTCCGGCGTCAGTCAAGGATCTACAGACGCCAAGACCCGACGTGGTCGTCGTGCCGGCCACCGTTTTGCCAAACGCCACCAGAGCAGCGGCAACGGCCGGTGCGGCCGGAGAACCGACCGCCGCTAATGCCACCCACTGCGACTGCAGAGCTCCGGCGACGGTGATCCCGCTGGCCAGGGTGTCAAGATTGTCTGCCAGGTCTTGGCGACCCTGCTCGACGTCACCTGCCTGCATGGCCACGAGGTCTGCTAGTTGTTGGTCGGCCTGCGCAACGCGGTCCACGCGGAGCCGTTGCTCGCTTACCTTGCGGTCATAGCTATCGGCTGCGCCCTCAACACCCCCAGACCAGCCCGTCGGGCGGGAGGTGTGCAAGCGATCCGCGGAGTCATTGCGTAACCTATCGGAACTTTCGGCAAAAGAATCGCCGTGGTCGGGCTTACCGGCTCCAGTCCCGTAGATAAGAATCAAAGCAAATATCACAAAGAGAACGACCAAAAGAAGTACGACCCAGAACACATTTGTGCAAGCCCCGTTGGGCGCAGGTACTCGCTGAAGTACTACTACTTCCCTGCCCTGGGGGTCAATGCGCACCAGCTCTATTCCTGGCTCTTCCCCTGCGATGGGTGCCGGCACAATACGGGCGCCGGGGCCAGCTCCATACGGACGCACGACGCACGCTCCTAGTGATGACGGATGTTCTGCACCCTGGGCAGAAGAAAAGACCGCTCTCGGCGATCGACGTTGTCGAGGTTAACGCATTGCGCGGTCGGTGTTGGGCGCCTAGCAAGCGATGGCCAAGCCCGGTGTTGTCGGTATCTCGACCTGACCCGTCGCCCTTTCAGGCCATCGTGGTTAGCGAGATATTCGGTATCGATGCAGCTCGGCATGGTTTTCTTAGGTGCAGCTAGTCGATCAGCATCTGGCATCGCGCGGTGCGTTGACGCGGGTGTGGGTGGCGGTTGCTGGGGGGTGAAGTGTGAGCAGAACGGCAATCCCCCGGTGGGTGAAGTCACGCAGGGATGCACCGCTCATGCTGCGCAGGAGAACAACCCTTGTCTAGGTTCTTCACGATGACCCGGGGCATGGCGTAAATCCCGATGTCGTCACGCCGCAAGTGGGTTGTCCTCTGCAGGAATTCAGCAATTGCCTTGAAAGCATGGGCAATTGGTTGCTATGTCAGCCTGAGGTGCGGGCACTTATGGCTCATGCAGTGGTGCAGGGTGCACGGCCGAAGGTGCTCATGGAGTTCTGCAATACACGCAGCGAGGCCATCGGCGCCGAGTTTGGCTACGATCTGATCTTGCCCCCTGCTGGGGAGCTGACCTCGTTGTCCAGCAACCGTACGGTCACACCGGCAGCGCAACGTTTTTCATCTCCTCGGAGGCTGATTGGCGTCGGCATGCCGAGCGCATTGTCGGCAATGAGGTGAAAGTCATGCGCCATTCGGCAAATCGGCTGGCCGAGCCAAGGCCAGCCGCTGGTTCTCGGTAGCAAACCTTAGAGTTCTTACCCGGTGGTGCTTTTGGTATGCCCAGGTCAGCCACCGCAACGCGGTAAGGTGCTTGGCGTGGTACACGTGGCAAGATCAAGGTCGGGTGGTCAAGCCCCGGGTAAGGTCGACGCGCGCAGCGAGCGCTGGCGTGAACATCGCAAGAAGGTGCGCAACGACATCGTCGAGGCGGCTTTCCGCGCCATAGATCGGCGCGGCCCGGAAGTCAGCGTGCGGGAAATCGCCGAAGAAGCCGGTACAGCCAAGCCCAAAATCTATCGGCACTTCACCGATAAGGCCGATTTATTGCAGGCGATCGGGGTGCGGCTACGAGACATGTTGTCGGTAGCGATCTTTGAATCAATCAACCCTGCCACCAATTCGGCGCGGGAGATTATCCAGCGTGCCGTCGAGGAATACGTCAACCTTGTGGACTTGCATCCCAACGTGCTGCGCGTCTTCATTCAAGGCCGTTTTGCCATGCAGTCCGAGTCCACGGTACGGGTCTTTGATGAAGGCCGGCAGATCATGCTGGCGATGGCTGAAATGTTCAACAATGAGCTGCGTGAGGCCGAGCTGAATCGTGCTTCGTTGGAACTTGCCGCTTTTGCCGCTTTCGGATCGGCAGCGTCGGCTACCGAGTGGTGGTTGGGGCCCAAGCCCGACAGCCCGCAACGGATGCCCCGCGAGGCTTTTGTGGCGCATCTGACGACCATCATGATGGGGGTCATTTTGGGTACCGCAGAGACGCTCGGCATCACCATGGATCCCGAACAGCCGATCCACAATGCTGTGCCGCTCAACTCGGCAGTCCGTTCCACTCGGCGTTGACACGGGTGCGGCGCTCGATACACTCGTCATCATCCGATACCGCAGGTACCGGGTATTTATGTAGACCGGGCTACCGTCTGCGGACGTGTCGGTCATCGTCGTCTTGAGCAGGAAGTCCGATCAGTCATGACTATTGCCGAATCGACAACACTGTCGCCGTCCTCCCCGGGCGAGCTCGACAAACTGCCGGTGCGCACCCGGGCCATCATCATCGGGACCGGGTTCTCCGGTCTGGGTATGGCCATCGCGTTGCAACGTCAGGGCGTCGATTTCGTCATTCTGGAAAAAGCCGATGACATCGGTGGCACCTGGCGAGACAATACCTATCCCGGCTGCGCGTGTGATATTCCGTCGCACCTGTATTCATTTTCTTTTGAGCCCAAGGCGGATTGGAAACACCTGTTTTCGTATTGGGATGAGATCTTGAGTTACCTCAAGGGCGTCACCGACAAATACGGTCTACGCCGCCATATTGTGTTCAATTCTCTCGTCGAGAACGCGCACTGGGATGACGGTGAGCAGCGTTGGCATGTGTTTACCGCCGATGGGCGGGAATACATCGCCCAATTTTTGATCTCGGGGGCCGGCGCCCTGCACGTCCCGTCTACACCTGAGTTTGAGGGCCGCGAGGAATTCCGTGGCGCCGCTTTCCATTCCGCGCAGTGGGACCACGATGTGGACCTGACCGGCAAGCGGGTTGCAGTGATTGGGACCGGCGCCAGCGCCATCCAGATTGTGCCGGAGATCATCGATAAGGTTGCCCAGCTTCAGCTCTACCAACGCACCCCGGCCTGGGTGGTGCCGCGGACCAACGAGGAATTGCCGCTGAGCCTGCGCCGCGCTTTCGCCACTGTGCCTGGGCTGCGGGCCGCGCTGCGGGCCGGCATCTATTGGGCGCAAGAGGCGCTGGCTTACGGTATGACCAAGCGGCCCAACACACTTCGATTCATTGAGGCATACGTTAAATGGAACATCCGGCGCTCGGTCAAGGATCGCGAATTGCGCCGCAAACTTATTCCGCGATATCGGATCGGCTGCAAACGAATCCTCAACTCGTCCAGTTATTATCGGGCCGTCGCGAATCCGAAAACAGAGTTGGTGACCGATCGCATCGCCCGGATTACGCCGGAGGGGATCGTCGCCATTGATAGCGACGGACGTGAAGTCGTTCGGCAAGCCGATGTCATTGTGTTCGCCACCGGGTTTCATGTCACCGATTCCTATACCTATGTGCAGATTAAAGGAATGCACGGTGAGGACTTAATTGATCGCTGGAATCGGGAAGGGCTTGCGGCCCATCTCGGCATTACCGTCGCCGACGTGCCCAACCTTTTCTTCCTGCTCGGGCCCAACACCGGGCTGGGGCATAACTCGGTGGTGTTCATGATCGAATCCCAGATTCGCTACATCGCCGACGCGATCGCTACCTGCGACCGGTTCGGGGCCCAAGCGCTGGCTCCGACCCGCACCGCCCAGGACCGCTTTAACGCTGATCTGCAGGCTAAGTTGGCGCATTCGGTGTGGAATGCTGGCGGCTGCAGCAGTTGGTATCTCGATGCGCACGGCAACAATCGGGTGCTGTGGGGTGGGTACACCTGGCAGTATTGGGCGGCGACGCGCAAGCTTAAGCCGTCTGAGTACCACTTTTTTGGGGCGGGGACCACGGCGGCGTCAGATTCTTCGGTGCTCCCGACGACGCCCTAGTGTTTCCGACACGCGACACAACCGGTTGTGTTGTACCCCGCGGTTAGCCCCTAGGGGTAGTGTTTACCTGAGAAGATCGGCCGACAAACTGTGCCCCTGGAAGAGGGCGCCGGGAGGCGAAACATGAAACTGATTGACCGGGTTGCCGCGATCAACTGGAACCGGCTGCACGATGAAAAAGACGCTGAGGTCTGGGATCGGCTGACCGGGAATTTCTGGTTGCCGGAGAAGGTGCCGGTATCCAACGACATCCCGTCCTGGGGGACGTTGAACGCCAGCGAAAAGCAACTGACCATGCGCGTGTTTACCGGGTTGACCCTGCTGGACACCATCCAGGGCACCGTCGGTGCGGTCAGTCTGATACCGGACGCCCTGACACCGCACGAGGAAGCCGTTTACACCAACATCGCCTTCATGGAGTCGGTGCACGCCCGCAGTTACAGCAACATCTTCTCCACGCTGTGCTCGACCGCCGAGATTGACGACGCTTTCCGCTGGTCGGAGGAGAACGTCAACCTGCAGCGCAAGGCTGAGATCGTCATGCAGTACTACCGCGGCGACGAGCCACTCAAACGCAAGGTGGCCTCCACCTTGTTGGAGAGTTTCCTGTTCTACTCCGGCTTCTACCTGCCGATGTACTGGTCCAGCCGGGCCAAGCTGACCAATACCGCGGACATGATCCGACTGATCATCCGCGACGAGGCGGTGCACGGGTACTACATCGGCTACAAGTTCCAGCGCGGGCTAGCGCTGGTCGACGACGTCAAACGGGCCGAACTCAAGGAGTACACCTACGAACTGCTCTTCGAGCTCTACGACAACGAGGTGGAGTACACCCAAGATCTCTACGACGAAGTCGGGCTGACTGAAGATGTCAAGAAGTTTCTGCGGTACAACGCCAATAAGGCGTTGATGAATCTCGGCTACGAGGCGCTCTTTCCCCGGGACGACACCGACGTCAACCCAGCCATCTTGTCCGCGTTATCGCCCAACGCTGACGAGAATCACGATTTCTTCTCCGGTTCGGGATCGTCGTACGTGATTGGTAAGGCGGTTATCACCGAAGACGAGGATTGGGAGTTTTAGTTAGCCCGGCTTTGTTTCAGAATCTGCGGGCACGACGAATGTCGGCGCGTCAGCATAGCGTTGCGTCAGGGCGGTGAAGTTCTCCGCGTGCTCGCTTGAGTTCTTATGCATGGTATTTGTTGTTTCGTTACCGGCGCCGACAGCTGAACTTGTCACCGCTAACTGAAAGTTATGAGAGAGGGCGGGACCGATAGGGCCGGAGAAATAAAGATTTCGCGAGATCGGTATTGCCAACTGCAGCCCGCCGGCCAGGTTTTCCAGAGTTTCTTTGCCGTGATCGACTTGCTTGGCCTCGGTTTGCGCGGTGACGTTAACCTCTTGGCTAGTAACGGCAATCTGCCTGATCAGATCTGCAAACTCGGTGTTCTGGGCCGCGTAACATGCTGCTGAGCTACTCTCCCAGTCTTTTTCTGGATTCGGATTTTCCAATGCGGCATAGGCGTTTAGGAAATGATTACTGCTGAGCGCAAAAGCATCTTCTGGATTTGAGTCTTCATTTGGCTCTTCGCTACCAGAGTCTTTTTCTGTGAATACGTAATATGGCGACGTCGGGAGAAATAAAGCGAGAAATGCTCCAACAATGAATATTCCACTTAGGATAATAGCCGCCCATACGGCCGATCCGAGTTCGGTATTGTGTGGCTCGAGGACGGAGCTTTCTTCGGTGGCAAGGGATTTGCTGGGATCAACGGAATCGGATAATTCGATGCTTCGAACGCCGGAGCCGGCTTTTGCTGAGAGGTCCTCGCTCTCCTGAACTCCACGCAAGTTTTCTGGGTCTAGCTCTTTGCCGACAAATTTTCCTGACTTGCCGTACCACGGATTGGATGTTCGATACTTCCACTCGCGATAAGAACCCAATTCTTCGGCAACGACTTCACGCTCTTTTCCGGCGTAGTCCAACGTATAGCACCTGAGTGTGCCGTTTTCGTCGGTACGCCAATACCATGAATCTGGATACGACATCTACATGCTCCATTAATATCTCGCTAAAAATCGCTATGGCCTTGGGCGGATTCTCCCACGTCAATGGGCTTGGCGCGGGCAGAGAGTAGTGAGGCCGTCGGTTCTGTTGCCGCAGCGCTACAGTGATGCTGATAACCCGACTATCGAGGGGCAGTTGCTGTGGCGGTCGGTTCGTTTTTTCAGTCTGTTCTGCGCTGGATGCAGATTAGCTACCCCGATGGGGTGCCAGGTCCGGATCGCGTTGCGTTGCTGGCCCTGCTACGCAGCACACCGCTGACCGAAAGCCAGGTTCGACAAGTGGTCAAGCAGATCGCTGCCGCTAAATCCTCGGTGCTGGCCGACGGTAAGCTTGACCACGACGAGATCGCGGAGTTCATCTCGGGAGTCACCCAACATGATGCTGGTCCCGAGAACATCCGGCGGGTAGCCGCCGTCCTGGCGGCCGCCGGCTGGCCGCTGGCCGGCATCGACGTCAGCGAGGTGGTTCCCGGTGACGAAGACGCGGAAGCGGCCGAACAGATCGCGTCACAAACTTGACGTGTCGATGACGAAGCGATAGCGCACGTCGCTGGCGAGCACTCGTTCGTAGGCTTGGTTGATGTAGTCGGGTTCGATCAGTTCGATCTCCGGCGTCACACCATGCGCGGCGCAGAAATCCAGCATCTCCTGGGTTTCGGCGATGCCTCCGATATCTGACCCGGCAAGGCTGCGGCGCATCAACACCAGCGGGAATACGGGCACCGACATGGGTTGCTCGGGAACCCCCAACTCGACGAGGGTGCCGTCAACATCCAGCAGATTCAGGTACTGGCCGATATCTAAGCTCGCCGATACCGTGTTCACAATCAGGTCGAAGCTGTTACGCAGCTTGCGGAAGGTATCCGGGTCGGAGGTGGCGTAATAGTGGGTGGCGCCCAGCCGCAGCCCGTCCTCCATCTTTTTCAATGACTGCGATAACACCGTGACGTCGGCGCCCATAGCGGTCCCCAGCTTGACGCCCATATGCCCGAGCCCGCCCAATCCGACCACCGCAATTCGCTTGTCGGGTCCAGCATGCCAATGCCGCAGCGGCGAGTAGAGCGTGACGCCAGCACACAGTAGCGGCGCGGCGACGTCCAGCGGTAGCGCGTCGGGGATGCGCAGCACGTAGTTTTCGTCAACAACAATTGCGCCGCTGTAGCCGCCGTAGGTCGGCTGACCATCTTTGCCGATCGAGTTGTAGGTCAGGGTCATGCCGGATTTGCAGTACTGCTGCAATCCGGCCACGCAGCTGCGGCATGTTCGGCATGAATCCACCATGCAGCCCACCCCGACGCGATCTCCCACCTGGTATTTGGTCACTGCCGAGCCCACGGCGCTGACCACGCCGGCGATCTCGTGGCCCGGCACTACCGGGTAATTGGGCTGCCCCCACTCGGCTTTCACGGTGTGGATGTCGGAATGGCAGATACCCGCGAACTTGATCTTGATCGCCACATCGTGCGGGCCAGGATCGCGACGGGTGATTGTGGGTGTGGTTAGCGGCGCGGTCGCCGAGGTGGCGGCATAGGCCGAAACGGTGTTCATACCGTCGAAAGACTAGTCCGGCGGTTACTGCTGCTAGTTGATTGGGGCGTTGATCCACCGCAGATCGTCGACGATTCCCCGCGCCGCTAGCACGCCTTCCCCGAGCTGCCAGACCTCGTTGTTGACGACGAAGACACGGTTGTCGCGGTTGGCTGCCAATTTGCGCCATGCGGCGCTGTTCAGGATGGCCGGCGCGCGTCGTGCCGCGGCCGGCGACGCGCAGGACACGTAGATGATGTCGGCGTCGGCTGCCGACAAGTCCGGTGTGCGTGCCAGATCGGCATCGGTGATGCCGATCTCCAGGTAGGGCTTGTCGGTAAAACGCTGCTCGGCTGGGCGGTCCACTCCGACTTCGGCTAAGACGCTAGCCGCGAAATTATTGGCCCCGTATACCCGCAAGGTGTCTGGGGTGAGCTCAACAATCGACGCTTGATAGTGGGTGGCGTCATGGACGGCGCCGGTCTTCTCGGCCAACTGGGCGAACGCAGTGAGCAGAGCGTCAGCGGTGCTGGCCCGTGCGGTTGCCGCGCCGATGCTACGCAAATTTTCTTGCCAATCCGCCCCGGGCGCTGCGGTGAACACCGTCGGGGCGATCGCCGACAGGGCCGGGTACAGCTGGGGGGTCAGCCCCTGGGAACCAAGAATCAGGTCCGGGTGAGCTGCCGCAATGCCGGGCAACTCCGGTGCGCTTTGGGTGCCGACGTTGGGCAATCCCCGAATTGTGGCGCCGAGATAGGAAGGCTGGTTTGTGGCGCCGTCGGGCAACGCCGCGGCTACCACACGGGACTGTAAACCCAGTGCACACAGGCCGTCGAGTGCGTCGTCGGAGAGAACGACGATGCGTTGTGGTTCTGCCGGTACCTGAACGACTTGCGGGCTGCCCCCAGCGGCGTTGTGGGCCGGCCGTGTTGGGGGGCCGGAATCGGCCGGTGCCGGCTCTTTGGCGCACGATTCCTCGGGGTTGCGCTGGTTACCGAGTACTCCTGCGCCGGCGATCTGAGTAGTAGGAGTGGGTACCGATCGGGTTGTCGTCGGTGCCGGGGTGGTGTTCGGCGTCATCGAGCGGCAACTGACGCACAGCGCTATCGCGGTGATGGACAACGCTGCTGTGGTGGCGAGCAGTCTGGGGGCCACGATGAGTCGCCTCCTGGTTGGCACGCGCTCGACGGTAGCACCGGCCGGTTTTGCCTGGCGACGTCGTGAGTTGTGGGGCATGTACGACAGTTTGTCGGAGCAGGCTTACATTGAGCGGAAGCAGGATTAGACTCAGGTGCCTGGCTTGTCGGGTGGTCGGGTTAGGATTTCGTCAATCTTCAGGGTAGATCCCGACGCCCTGCCCCGGATGGATGGTTTGGAGGACCCTTTGACAGCCGAAGCGCCCCCGCGGGGAGAACTTGAGGCCCGTCGTCCTTTCCCGCCGCGGGTGGGTCCTCGGGGCAACTTGGTATATAAAATGATCACCACAACCGATCACAAGCTGATCGGCATCATGTACTGCGTTACCTGTTTCGCTTTCTTCTTCATCGGCGGCCTCATGGCCCTGCTGATGCGGACTGAATTAGCTAAACCGGGTCTGCAATTTCTGTCCAATGAACAGTTCAACCAGCTGTTCACCATGCACGGCACGATCATGCTGTTGTTCTATGCGACGCCGGTTGTTTTTGGTTTTGCCAACCTGGTGTTGCCGCTGCAGATCGGTGCTCCAGATGTGGCCTTCCCTCGGCTCAACGCCTTCTCGTTCTGGCTGTTTTTATTCGGTGGCACAATTACCACCGCCGGTTTTATTACCCCGGGTGGCGCCGCTGACTTCGGCTGGACCGCCTACACCCCGCTAACCGATCCCACCCACTCACCCGGAGCCGGGGCAGACTTGTGGATTCTGGGTATTGCGATCGCTGGTCTGGGGACCATTCTGGGCGCGGTGAACATGATCACCACGGTGGTGTGTATGCGCGCACCCGGTATGACCATGTTTCGGATGCCGATCTTCACCTGGAACATTTTGGTGACATCGATCCTGGTATTGATCGCGTTCCCGTTGTTGACCGCCGCGATGTTTGGGTTAGCGGCCGACCGGCACCTTGGTGCTCACATCTATGACCCGGCCAACGGCGGTGTGGTGTTGTGGCAGCATTTGTTCTGGTTCTTCGGCCACCCGGAGGTTTACATCATTGCGCTGCCGTTCTTCGGCATCATTAGCGAAATTATTCCGGTGTTCTCCCGCAAACCCATTTTCGGCTACACCACCTTGGTGTACGCGACCCTGTCGATAGCCGCGTTATCGGTTGCGGTGTGGGCACATCACATGTTTGTCACCGGGGCTGTGCTTCTGCCGTTCTTTTCTTTCATGACATATCTGATCGCCGTGCCGACCGGCATCAAGTTTTTCAACTGGATCGGCACTATGTGGAAAGGCCAGTTAACCTTCGAAACCCCGATGCTGTTCTCGATGGGTTTTGTGGTCACCTTCCTGCTGGGAGGGCTGACCGGTGTGTTGTTGGCCAGTCCGCCATTGGACTTCCACGTCAGTGACACCTACTTCGTGATTGCGCACTTCCATTACGTCTTGTTCGGCACCATTGTGTTCTCCACCTTCGCCGGTATCTATTTCTGGTTCCCGAAGATGACGGGCCGGCTGCTCGATGAACGGCTGGGCAAGCTGCACTTCTGGCTCACGTTTATCGGTTTTCACACCACCTTCCTGGTGCAGCACTGGCTTGGTGATATGGGCATGCCGCGGCGGTACGCCGACTACCTGCCCAGCGATGGCTTCACCTCACTCAACGTTATTTCCACGATCGGGGCGTTTATCCTGGGCGCTTCGGTGCTTCCGTTTGTGTGGAACGTTTTTAAGAGTTGGCGTTACGGCGAACCGGTTGTTGTCGACGACCCTTGGGGTTACGGCAACTCGCTGGAGTGGGCGACCAGTTGCCCGCCGCCCCGACACAATTTCACCGAGCTGCCCCGGATCCGTTCAGAGCGTCCGGCTTTTGAGTTGCACTACCCGCACATGGTGGAACGGATGCGTGCCGAAGCGCACGTGGGTCGATCGCACGACCACGAAAATGCCGCGATCGCCAGTGCTGCCGACGTGACTGCTGCTAGCTAATGGCCGGCAGCGGCCGCCGTCGACGTCTTAGCCGGTGAGTACGTCTCCTCAGGTGTCGGTACTGATCACCGTCACCGGTGTGGATCAGCCTGGGGTGACCTCGGCGCTCTTTGCGGTGCTTTCGGCGCACGGTGTGGACCTGCTTAATGTCGAACAGGTAGTGATCCGGGGCCGCTTGACGTTGGGTGTGTTGATCTCTGGCCGGCCAGAAATCGTCATCGGCGAGGCGCTGCGTGATGAAGTGCAGGCTGCCATCCATGGGGTGGGACTCGACGTCACGATCGAACGTAGTGACGACTCGCCGATTATCCGGGAACCGTCGACCCACACCATTGTGGTGCTGGGGCGGCCGATTACCGCTGAAGCTTTCAGCGTCAATATCGATCTCATCCGCGGTGTTTCGGACTACCCAGTCACCGGTCTAGAGCTGCGGGTCTCGGTACCGGCAGGACTCGGCGACCAGTTGCAGACCGTCCTGACTAAAGTGGCCGCCGCCGCGGGCATCGACGTGGCGTTGGAGAACTACAGCCTGGAACGGCGCGCCAAACGTCTCATCGTGTTCGACGTCGATTCGACGCTGGTGCAAGGTGAGGTGATTGAGATGCTGGCCGCCCACGCCGGGGCTGCGGCCGAAGTCGCCGCTATCACCGAGGCAGCGATGCGTGGCGAGCTGGATTTTGCGGCATCACTGCACCAGCGTGTCGCGACCTTGGCCGGGCTGCCCGCTCAGGTTCTCGACGAAGTAGCCGACCAGCTGACGCTGATGCCCGGCGCCCGGACAACCCTACGCACGTTGCGGCGGCTGGGTTTCCACTGTGGTGGGGTCTCGGGCGGCTTCCGGCAGATCATCGAGCCGCTGGCGCATGAGCTGA
>JAIENC010000131.1 GCA_019751635.1 Mycobacteriaceae bacterium | reverse complement strand
CGCTTCCGGCCATACCCGCCATCATCATCTGGCTAAACGTACGCCCGGGGCTGCTCTGGGGCACGTCCGCGGTGGTGAGGTTGATGGTGCTGGGCGCCGCCGGCGAGTCCGCTTCTGACACCGCGACAGCCCAGTTACGCGGCACCGACAGCCACCCAATGTTGTTCGCCTCGCCTAGCCGCACCGATGACGCTGATACCTCGGTGGGTGCGGTGAGTATCGCGGCGAATTCGGTGGGGGGTATTGGGCTGTTGTCCGGCCAGGCGGCTATTCCCGCCCAGCCGTTGATGATGTCATCACCGCCCACCCCGATCGCCGTATTGACCATGCAGAAGGGCAGATCCACCGGCACCGCAATGCTCATCGGGGTGATCACCAAGAGCGCAGCCAGATTGATCGGACCCGTGACAAAGACCGTGATCAGGCTGCTCAACGTAGCCAGCGGGGCGGTAAACGGCGGCAGCGCCAGCGCCGCTGCCGAGAGATTTGCGTAGCTGTACATCGCTGCGGCGTCTTGCGCCCACATCTGGGTGTAGTGGGCCTCGGTGGCCGCGATCGCCGGCGTGTTCTGCCCCAACAGGTTTGTGGCTACCAGCGTCATCAGCAGACTGCGGTTGGCCGCGATTACCGGCGGAGGCACCGTTGCGAGCAATGCTTCTTCGTAGGCGGCTGCGGCGGTGTTGGCGTGTCCGGCTGTTTGTTCCGCCTGCCTGCCGGTAGCGCTTAGCCACCCCACTAGGGTCGCCGCCGTCGCCGCCATCGCCACCGACGAGGGGCCCTGCCAGGGTCCAGCAGTCAGCTCAGCGACCACCGACTGATACAGGTTGGCCGCACTGGACAGCTCGGCGGCTACCTGTTCCCAGGCTGCCGCTGCGGCCAGCATGGGTCCCGGCCCGGGACCGGCATACAGCCGGCCGGAGTTGATTTCCGGTGGATAAATCCCAAAATCCATTGCTGCGTTGTTCCCTCGGTCCGGAAAACCGGTGCTTTCGCCGATGACTGGTGTTTTAGCGTCCGAGCAGGCGGTTTTTCTGTTCGGTGAACTCTTCTTCGGTCAAAATGCCCTCATCGCGGAGTTTGGCGAACTCGCGTAGCTCAGCAGCCACACCGGTCACCACGGTCCGCGGCGTGTCCTGCGCGGGTTGATGCTCAGCGTCCGCCACGGCAGGACCGCTGCTGCTGGTACCTTCGGCACGGACTCTGACAGGTTTGGCGGGCCTAGTTTTTGCGCTGCTTCGGTTGCTGCTGATACCCCGTGAACCAGCCAGAGCGCCGCCGGCCATACCCGCCAACGCCAACTCGCCGAGCAGGCCTCCCACCCCGATTTCGCCAGCTCCGCCTACGGTCGCGGCGCCCCCCGCAGCCGGCAGTGCCGGCAAGAGCGCCGAGACCGGGCGTACCGCAGGTGTTGCGATCGTCCATGTCGCAGGCACCGACAACGCGCCGACCTTAGTCGCCTCGCCAAGACCAGCCGCCGCTGACGCTGATACCGGGCCAGGATGAGTGATAATGGCCGGGAACTCGGTAGGAGGCCTGGTCCCCGTTCCCGGCCACGCCTCCTGTCCGGCCCAACCGCTCACGATCTCGTCGGTATTCAACCCGGTCAGGGTGCTGATGATGTCATAAGGAAGGGCAACCGCGGTCAAGGGAGTCAGCGGTGTGTCGACTAAGAGTGTGGCGATACCGGCGGGCAGGTCGATAAAAATCGTAATCAGACTGGCCAGCGTCGATAGCGCGATCAATGGATCCACCGCCAATGCTGGTCCGGCCGCGGCCAGACTCTGCAGCGTATCGGGTACCACGGAGAACGCTTGGGCGGCCGGATTGGTGATCGGCCCGGGCGGGGTAAACGACGTTAACGCGGTCGCCGACGCTGCCGAACCGGCATAGTTGTACATTGCGGCGGCATCTTGGGCCCACATCTCGGTGTACTGCGCCTCAGCTGCCGCGATCGCTGTGGCATGGTGTCCGAAAATGTTGGTTGCCAGCAGCTGCATCAGCAAAGTGCGGTTTGCTATGACCTCCTGCGGGGGCACCGACGAGGCAACCGCTGCCGCATAAGCGGCCGCTCCGGCTTCGGCCTGAACAGCTGTTTCTTCGGCTTGAGCAGCGGTAGTTCGCAGCCACGCCACGTAGCTGGTCGCGGCGGAGGCCATTGCTGTTGCTGACGGGCCTAGCCAAGACTCGGTGGTCAGCCCGGCCAGTGCTGACTGATAGGAGTTGGCCGCGGTGGATAGCTCGGTGGCGAGTCCGGCCCAGCTTTGCGCCGCGGTCAGGAGCGGGCCTGGCCCAGGACCTGCATATATCCGCGCCGAGTTAATTTCTGGCGGTAACATCGCGAAATCCATGACGGCACCCCTTGTGAGCGGATCCGGGCTAGAACGGCATTGGTTGTGCTTGGTGCAGCGTGGCGAGCAGTTCTCGGTAGGGACCCACCAAGTACACCGTGTCGCCGGCCTGCAGCCGGGCCTCGCGGCTCGGGTATAGCTGGATCTGGGTGTCCTGTCGGGTGATCACGATGACGCGGATCTGGGCGGACAAATCACGCAGGTGTCGCCCATCGAGCGGGCTGCCGGTTTGCACATGCATTTCGCCGATCACAAAGGAGCTTTGTCCGATCGAAAATGTTCCCACTACCTGCAAGCCCAGTGCTGCGCCGACAAACCATGGTGCGGCCAGTTCGACACTGGAGCGAACATTTTTGAAACCAAACCGTTGTGCTACCGCGAAACCGAGTGGACGGTCGTATACGCGCAACACCAGCGGGATCTCCGGTCGATCAGGCTGAGGCAACGCTGGTGAACTCAACATCTCATCGAGCACAATGCCGATTTCGATGTTGATCATGTCATCGCGGGTCAGCACTGCGACGGCACGGGCGTGGTCGATGCGGGCGGTCTCCAAGGTCTGGTGCAGGGTCGCGTCCCGAAAAATTACCGGCACGTCAAGTTCGGCAGCCGACTCCAGGTAGCGGTTGTTTTCGTCGCGTTCGATCACCGCTACGTCGTATCCGGCTTTCGTCAAGTCGCTTACTACCCGGATACCCAATGCGCTGAGCCCGACGATGATGATGTGATTGCGCAGATGATGCATCCGTCGCCGGTCGGCCGAACCCACAAAGCGGCGTGATAGCAGCAGGTCAGCGATGAACGAGACAACCAGCGCGGTGATGGTGACGCCGCCGAGCATCATCATGGTGGCGTACAACCGCAGCGCAGTTGACTGTCCGACGAAGCTGAAGTCGCCGAAGCCGGTGGTGGTGATTGTCTCGGTGCTGAAATACACGGCGTCGATCCAGCTCATGCCGGCAGGGCGCTGGTAGTTAAACCGCAAGAGGATTGTCGAGCTGATCAGCAGGACAATCACGGCCGATACGACGGGGTAAAACATGGGGTTAATTTCGTCTCGAAAAATACGCGCGGCGTCGAGCATGCGTCGCCACGGCGGCCGGCGGGTGGGTGTTCTGGTCGGGCGCGGGACTTTGACTCCGCGGGCAGTCAGTTCGTCGGCGGTGCCGATGATGGCGGTCCAGTCACCGGCGTGTACCGGTAGATCCCGGCTGGGGCAGGCCACCACCGTGCCGGCGCTGGGACTGTGCTCACCATGAATTACCGCAACCGGAGCGAGGTCGCCATAGAGTTCGCGCAGCGTCGCGTCGCGTGGTACTTGGCTGCCGGAGACCAGGAAAGTGATACCCGCTACCTCAAACGGGTGCACCGCCTGAGCCAGGCATGCTTCCACGACGGCCGGAGCCGCTAACTCGGCCACGTCGAAGATCGCGCCCGGGCCGTTTTCGGCGGCCACCGCCTGCCGCAGCACGTCGTTAGCCAGTCGCGCGACCACGCGTACCGCCGGATTGGCCTTTCTGGCCAACAACGCGATTTCGAGGTTCGCTGCGTCATCGTTGCCGACGCAGACGACGGCGGCGGCATAGGCGATTCCCGCTTGCACAAGGTCAGCCTGGGTGTCACTGATTCCGGCGCTGGCGAGCTTGACAACATGTGCACCGACGTTGTTGAGCTCGGTGACAATCGTGGTCAACAGTGCGTCGTCACCGCTCACAATGATGTGGTCATGGATATCGTCTCGGTTATTCCACAGCCGCTTGCTGTCATCGGACATGAACACCCACTTCCTTGACCTTGGCTCCGGGCTACCGGTTTTCCGCGATGGAGTTTGCTGCCGAAGAATCGCTTTAGTCGGCGGTCTGCTCGCGGTGCGTCAGGATAGCGTGCCATTACGTGATGCATAGTGTTGGCGCAAACAGCGCGAAATGCATCCCCGATTGTTTTGTTACTCGAAATGGCCGGGGATCTCTTGTGCTATTCGAGACTGTATGTCATAAGGCACGATTATTGCGGTAGCACCCGGGATCCGGCTGACAGTCTGAGCTATCTTGTCCGCCGTTGCGTCGTGCAGCAGGCGGCCTATCACTCGTGCGTATGTGCGTCGCGGCAGCAATACGGTCACTTTGGTGCCGGGTTGTTCCTCGAGCGTGTGCGCAACGAGCTGTTGAGCGCACCGATTCAGGTTGCGATCCGGACAATCGATTACCCGTAGCGGGGCATCAGCATCGAAGCTCGCCCAGCGGTGCTGTAATTGTGCCGAATGCGTCGTGTCGGTGACGAAGTGCACCGGGATCAGCTCGTCTGCGCGCATTCCTTTGCCGTAGCGGAGCGCTTCGATCTCGGCGAGGTCCACCGAATCGACACAGACGAACACGACATGGCGGGCGTAGCTGACCAGGGGAACATGTTTGGTGTGTGACATCTCCAGAACCGTGGCTTCGGCGCGATACTGGCGATTAAGCCGCATCAAGGCGAACACCAGAATGGGGAAGATGACGGCAATAAGCCATGCGCCTTCGGTGAACTTCGCCCAGACGAAGATGGTCACCACGATCGTCGAAGCGATTCCCGCGGCGAGGTTGATCGCCATCTTGTAGCGCCAGCCGGATTCACGTTGCCGTAGATGGTGTTTGGTCATGCCGTAGCCGGCCATCGCGAATGCGGTAAACACGCCAATGGCGAAAAGCGGTACCAGCGCTCGCACTGAGCCGTTGGTCACCAGCAGAAGTGCTATCGCCAACACCGTCAAGGTGATGATCCCGTTGGAGTGGACTAGCCGATGACCGCGCTTGATTAGCGGGCGTGGCAGGAAACGGTCCTCGGCAACAAAACTGGCCAGTGGGGGAAAGCCGCTGAAACTGGTATTCGCTCCAGTGAACAGGATTGCCGCGCTGGATGCTTGGACGAGAAAATACCCGATATTTCCTACCGGTCCCGAGCCAAAGACCGTCCGAGCAATTTCGGAAAGCATCGACGGGTATTCATTAATAAAGGGCGCAACGTGGGTGCGGTGCGCCAGGTAGGCGACACCGGCTAATAAGCACCCGAGGATGCCGGCCATGACGGCCAGAACTCGACGTGCGTTGGGGCCTTGTGGATCGCGAAAGGCATTGACAGTATTGGAAATTGCTTCCACGCCGGTCAGTGAGGTGGCGCCGTGCGCGAATGCTCGCAGCATAATGATAAGAGTTGCGCCCATGACTAGTCCGCTGCCTTGATGGACCGGAACTAGCCCAGTTAGGTGCTCGGGGGCATCGGAGTATGTCGGTAAGGTGCCCATGATTTCGCGGGCGATACCGACCACGATCATGAGCGTGATCATGATGATGAAAGAGTAAGTCGCTGTGGCGAATGTGCGGCCGGCCTGGCGCAGTCCACGCAGATTGGCATAACCAAAGAGAAAGACCGCCGCCACAGCAATAGCCAAGTTATAGGGGCGCAGTGCGGGGATTGCCGACACCACCGCAACGGAACCTGCCGCGGCCTGTACCGCGACGGTGACCACGTAGTCAATCAACAGCGCGGCGGCGGCGACCTGGGCTACCCGCGGCCCGAAGTTCTCTCGTGCCACCAGATAAGAGCCACCGGCGCGGGGGTAGGCCATGACGACTTGCCGATACGAAGCGGTGACCAAGAACAACACCAACAAGATGACGCCGGTAATCGGGAGTATCAACGTGAACGCGGCCATCCCGGCATAGGGCAGTAACTCGGCAACCATCTGTTCGGGGCCGTAGGCTGTCGATGAGATCGCGTCCGGCGAAATAGCCCCTAGTGCAACGGGATTCGATAGCCGTTCATTTTCAAGATGCTCGGTGATGAGCGGCTTGCCGAGCAGGACACGCTTGCATCTCTCGCCGAATGAAGCGGGAAGACTCGATTGTCTGGTCGATGATTGCTCAGCTGAGGTTGGCGTCGTTGATCGTGTCACAGCACATCACTTCCTCGGTACCCGCCGACGTGGTATGTGGGTGGAGCGTCGAGATGGACCCTAGCTGACCTGTGTTTCCCTGGTGCGCGTAATCGTGTTACGTGTCGTGGAGATGGTGAGAGCCCAGACGATTTCACCACCAAGGTCGATCATCACTTCGCGCTGTCGTTGGTGGGGGTACGTCTATAAGAATGTGGCCGCACCCCCGAGGGGGTGCGGCCACATTCTTATAGAAAAGTTAGGCCCAGCTGGATCCGACTGCGCTGTCGGTGCTGGCCATGTTGCTGCCGGCGGTCTGCACATTAGAACCGTGCGCATTGGCCTGCTCATAAATAACCTGGAAGTTGCGGCCTAACTGGGTGATGAACTCCTGGCATGCCACCGAACCGGCGCCACCCCAGAAATCCCCGGCGGCCAGGACGTCGCGCACGATGGCTTGGTGCTCCATCTCCAACGACGCGGCCTGAGTCCTGATCAAAGCGCCGTGCGCATCGACGTCGCCGAACTGGTAATTAATCGTCATCGAACTCGTTCTCCTAACTGGTGAAGTATGACTCCGCGGTGACCATCACGGCGAAGGGATCAGCTGCGCAGGACCTGCTGGGAGGCTTGCTCTTGCTGCTCGTAGTTGTTGGCGTCGCGGATCAGGCCGTCACGCACCCCGGACAACATGTTCACGATGTTGCGGAATGCCTGGTTCATCTGGCCCATGGTGTCCAACGAGGTCATCTGCGCGGTACCACTCCAGCCGGCGCCGGCGATGTTCTGCGACGACGCCCACATCTTGGCGGCCTCGGCCTCCACCGTTTGAGCGTGCGTGTCGAAGCGGCCCGCCATTGTCCGCATTTGGTCCGGATCGGTCATAAAACGTGCGGTCATTGATGTTTCTCCTTATCTGGAAGTGGCGTCGCCGCCTGACGGACAGCGTACGGCGTAGTACTGAACAAATGGGGTCAAACGAATGACATATTCCCCCTTCTTCGTCAGATGAGGACGGTTTTTGGCATAACGATGGGTTTGAATCCGTATCGAGGTCCACTGAAGCCGGCCGCACCTTTCCCGGCCGCTGCGGCCATTCCTGGCATTCCGGGCACCACCGTTCCACCCGTGGTTTCCTCGATCGGGACGGCCCAACCCGAGCCCTCCAGTGGCGCGGTAGCAGAAGCCAACGTCGCCGGAGTTGCCGCAGACCAACTGGCCGGCACCGACAGGCCCCCGACGGCGGATGCCTCCCCTAAACCAGTCGCCAGCGCTCCACCTGCGCCGGTCGGCGTCACGGTGCTGGCTAGCGCACCTCCTGCTCCGGCTGCTGCCCCGGCGATGTCGCCGGCTGCTTCGGCTGGAGCGAAACCGGCGATAGTGTGCCCAAAGAATATCGCGGTCGGGATAGCGGCACCGACAAACCATGCCGCTGTGACACCTACCTGCTGGATGCCGTTGAAGATCAAAGGAGTGCCCAAGAAACCGTCTAGCGAAGTCAGTATTGTCTGGACGTTTGCCGGTAGCAGGTTCCACAAATTAGTACCGATGGACTGCGGAGTCCAGGCGGCAAGGGCGCCTGGGTTGGCCAGCGATGCCACCAGACTTTGCAGGTTGGTGACTGCCGAACCCAAACCCGCCGCCGGGGAAGCGGCGGCTTGGCCGACTGCGGCGGCTTGCGCGGCGGCCCCGCCTGGATTGGTGGTGGGTGTCGCCGGCGTGAGTGGGCTCAACACCCCCGCTAGTGCGGAGGAGGCCGCGTAGCCATACATTGCGGCGGCGTCTTGGGCCCACATTTCGGCGTATTGAGCCTCGGCGGCCATGATCGCCGGAGTGTTGATGCCCAAGAAGTTTGTGGCTACCAGGCCCGCCAATAAGGCTCTGTTGGCGGCGATCACCGGTGGCGGCACCGTCATCGCAAAAGCTGCCTCATACGCGGCTGCCGATGCCATCGCCTGCGTGCCGGCCTGCAGGGCGGACAACCCGGTGTAGTTGAGCCAGGCAATGTAGGGCTGGACTGCGGCGGCCATCGATAGCGACGCCGGCCCCAGCCACTGGTCGCCGGTGAGCTCTGCGACCACCGACTCATAGGAGGCTGCGGTGGAACTCAGTTCGGCGGCCAGGCCATTCCAGGCCGTGGCCGCAGCCATCAGCGGTCCCGCACCCGCACCGGCGTACATGCGTGCGGAGTTGATTTCAGGGGATAAAGCTCCGAAATCAAACATATTTGGTGTATCCCATTCTTTTGGATTTGACCGAATTTGTTTCGTGCTGGTCTTCGTGATGGGGAGGTGACAGCTTGCGAAAGCCTGATCCCCGAGACCCTAAGTGACCACTGGTTTAGGCATGACAATCGGTTTGACGCCGTAGCGTGGCGCACCGAAGCCGCTGTTACGCGCCGCGGTTCCGGCTCCGGGCATCCCCGGCAGGGCTGTTACCGGCTCGGCTGTTTGCGGAGCTGCGGTGGTCCAGCCCGCGGTGGTAGCCCCCATTTGGGCGGTGCTTGACACCGTGGTGACAGAGCCGGCCCAACTGGGTGGCACCGATACTCCGCCGACCGAAGTCGATTGGCCCAGACTGGCCAGCATGGGTGCGCCACCTAGCGCTGCTGTCCCGGCTTCCTCGGTGAGGGCAGTACTGCCCTCTAAGCCGGCTGCCGCACCGGCAACATCGCCGACCGCATCTTCTGCTGGAGCACTCATCAGCCCACCGCCGGCAAGGCCGATAAGGCACGACATCGCCGAGGCCCAGTTCCCGGTCTCGTAGCTGATGAAGTTAGCGGTGTTGCCCGACAGGCTGAAAGGTTGACCACCGACGCTGTAGACGGGACCGCCGAACAAGGTGGAGATATCGGTGATGCCCTGGCTAATGATGTCGACAGGGGCCCCTAATGCCGACGATAAACCGGACGCGCTTGCGTTGGACGCCTCAGCGGTCGCATAGCTACCGGCGCTCAAGCCTAAGGTGGCGACGAACTGCTCGTGAATAGCCTGAGCTTCAGCCGCGATCTGTTGATAGAGGGTTCCGTATGTCGCGAAGATCCCTGCTTGCAGCGCTGATACTTCGTCGGCAGCGGCGGGCAAAATTCCGGTGGTCGGTGCCGCGGCACCGGCATTCTCGGTAGCTAGCGAAGAGCCGATCGTTTGCAGCTGGCCCGCGGCGTAAGCGAGCGCCTCAGGGTTGGTGGTTAGGAAGGACACGTAAATCTCCTCACGAAATTGGCTGAGCATGTCGCGGGGCCGGCCGTGGTATTCGCCGGGGTGGCGATCATATGGGAAGCGGATCCATGGCTGGACACATTGCCGGACCCCACTGCAAAGGGCATAGCGGTTAACGGTGTTTTAACGTCGGCGGTTGCACATTTAACCAACGGCCGGCTTCAGGATCCGACCGCCTTTGGCCGGTTTTCTCCAGTGTCAGTTTGTAGTCGAATAATGTAGTGCTACAAGGTAATTGGTTATGCATTCGTAGTTACCTCTCCGTCATCTCCATCATCAACAGTTCGTCGATGGCCGTGGCCTACGTGTGCGGTGAAGGTGGCAAGACTAGGTCGGGCGGCTGTGGCGACACGTGTTCGCTGGGGCGCCGGGTGACTGTCGCCCAAACCAGTGAGCGACTAACGCCATGTGTTTCCCCCTTGGTGCGAGCTCGCGGGCTGATGGGTCATCGTGGGTTGCTGGAAGTGATTCCTGGCCAACGTTGGATCAGTAACGCCCACGATTACGCCGCAGGCGAGTAGGGCGCGGGGACGTTAACAGTTTCTTAATGTTGATGCCGAAATTTTTAACTAGCCGGCCCCAGGTTGTTGGTTGTGGAGGACCCGCTAGGTTTAGCTCTCGGATAGTTTCTGGACAACGCCCCCATAGCCCAATTGGCAGAGGCAGCGGACTTAAAATCCGTCCAGTGTCGGTTCGAGTCCGACTGGGGGCACTGGAGCTGTGTAGACGTGGGTGGCCTGTGCCGATGGCGTTGACGTGGGGTGTGCATCCTGACCCGTCCGCTCGGCGGCGGCGGGATCACGCCGGCCTGGGTTTGGCCTTGACGCATGTCATTGGGTGAGCTTTTTGCGAAAACCAAAAAATTAAGATCGATCCGATCGATTTTGGGCCGCTCCAAGGGAGGTATCAAATTTTGCTGGTGCTGTGATATGTGCCTCTTCTGGGTCGCGGTTCAGGGGGACCGCCCGGGCATCATGGACGCTTACTCAGAATTTGCTTAAGTAGGATAAATGCCTGTAATTATCTTTTTAGAAGTTTGCTAATTTCGGCTACTGTGGTGCTGCTTGGGACGCGTCGGGGGAGCGAATGCAATTTCTTTGCCACGGATTCAGCCGGTAGGGTTGGGTGGGCAAGCATCGTTTTCCGATGTTCACATTTCAGGCTCATGAAAGCCGCCAAAGTTTACGCGGCCAACGACGTCTGCCTCTCGGTATCACGCTCCGACAGGCGCAGCAAGGGTGGTAGCAACGTGAGCGACGTATATGACTGGGATCCCGCCGACTACGGCCGGCCCGCTGACTACGGCCGGCCGGCTGCGGTTGGAGCAATAGAAGATTTCATGGTGGTTGCGGAAATTTTCGTCAACAACGGTCCGATAACAGGCATCGCTGCCAGCTCCGATGGCGGCCGATTAGTGGTCACCAACTACAGCGATAACAGCGTCTCGGTCATTGACACCGGCACCCGCGCGGTGGTTAAGACCATCGGCGGCGTTGACGAACCTTTCGCGATCGCTATGGGTAGTGCGCAAGCCCATTGCGCCTACATCAGCGCGGTATCGCCCGCTTATGACTCGATTATTGCGGTAGACCTGCGCAGCAATGAAGTGATTGCGACCCACTCGGTGGCGCTTAGTGTGACCGATCTGGCGGTCAGTCCGGACGGAAACAGCGTTTATGTTGGCCGGACCGGGATCGGTTGTGCCGACGTCGCGATCTTGGATGCGACGATGGGTGAAGTCGGCGTGATCGAGATTGCAACGGCACCGGGAACGACCACCGGATGTATCCGGATCAGCCCGGATGGTGCTCGCTTGTATGTCGCGACCGATGGGCCGGCGGGCGGCCAGCTCGTCGTCATTGCAACAACGGCACTCTCCGATGAGCAGGCCGAGTTAGGTCCTCGCGCGCGGCGCACAGACACCAGCGACGGGTGCGTCGGTGACTGGGGTTTGCGGGTCATCGAGACCATCGAAATCGGCTGGTCTATCCGTGATGTGGCGCTTAGTCCGGATGGCAGCACCGCCTACGTCGCCAGCTGCGGTCCCGATTCCACCGCGGTGATCGACATCATTGACACGCGGAAGAACAAGATCAGCGGTACCTGCAAGGTTGGTCAGAGCGCGGGTTTTCTGGCTCAGATCGCGATGAGCTGGGACGGCAAACGTGCCTACCTGGTTAATGACGACAGCGTTGCCGTGCTGAACACGGTCACTCAAGATGTCATTACCACCGTCAAGGTTGGGCGGCGGCCGTCCTGCGTGCTGGAAAGCCCGGATGGTAGCACGCTGTACATTGCTGACTACTGCGGTGCGATCACCGTGGTATCGATTGCCAAGGCCGCAGCTTCGCGCTGTGCTTAATCTGCCGGGTATCTGCCGGTGTCAGCTTTTCGGCATTAGCATTCGCCAGTGAACGAGGCGATGTTAAGGCGGTCTATCGATGTACGGCACTATGCAGAATGTTCCGTTGACTATCACCGCTATTCTCCGACACGGCTGCGGTGTACATGGGGCGCGTACTGTCACCACCGCAACAGTTGACGGTTATCGACAATGCACCTACCGCGAGCTAGGCGTGCAGGCGGCGCAGTTGGCCAACGGATTACGCCGCCTCGGTGTCACCGGAGACCAGCGTGTTGCCACCTTCATGTGGAACAACGTTGAACACCTGACGGCGTATTTGGCGGTGCCGGCGATGGGCGCAGTTCTGCATACCCTCAACATTCGGCTCTTTCCCGAACAAATAATTTACGTTGCTCATGAGGCCGAAGATCGGGTCGTTCTTGTCGACGCGTCGCTGATACCGCTGTTGGTGTCGGTCTTGGACAAGCTGGATACCGTGCATACCGTGGTTGTGGTCGGTGAGGCGGACATGACTTTGCTGGAGGAATCCGGCAAGACGGTGCTGCGATACGTCGACTTGGTTGACGGTGAGCCGACCAGTTTTGCCTGGCCGTGCATTGATGAGAACTCCGCTGCCGCAATGTGTTACACCAGCGGCACCACCGGGAACCCCAAAGGTGTTGTCTACACGCATCGTTCGAGCTATTTGCACACCATGGCGGGCTGCACGGCAAACGGCATGGGAATTGGCTCCAGCGACAAAGTATTAGTGATTGTCCCGATGTTCCACGCCAACGGCTGGGGACTGCCTTATGCAGCGTTGATGGCGGGTGCGGACTTGGTGCTACCTGATCGATATCTCGATGCGCGATCAATGGTTGCTTTGGTGGATCAGCTTCGACCGACGGTAGCCGCAGCGGTACCGACCATTTGGAACGACGTCAGTCACTACCTGGAGGGCGATCCCGGCCACGATCTGTCCTGTCTGCGGCTGGTGGTCTGCGGTGGCTCGGCTGTTCCGGTGTCGTTGATGCGGACCTTCGAAGAAAAATATGGTGTACAGATCCGGCAGCTGTGGGGCATGACGGAAACCTCGCCGCTGGCGACTATGGCGTGGCCGCCGCCAGGAACACCGGCAGACCAACAGTGGGCCTTCCGCGGGACCCAGGGTCAGCCGGTGTGTGGTGTGGAAGCTCGCATTGTCGACGATGACGGCACAGTGCTGCCCAATGACGGCCGCGCTGTCGGCGAAGTGGAAGTGCGCGGGCCCTGGATCACGGGTTCCTACTACCGTGGGTATGACGAGTCGAAGTTTGATTCCGGGTGGTTGCGTACCGGCGATGTGGGGCGTATCGATGAACGCAGCTTCATCACGTTGACCGATCGAGCCAAAGATGTCATCAAGTCTGGTGGTGAATGGATCTCCTCGGTCGACTTGGAGAACTTCCTGATCGCTCACCCAGACGTGGTGGAGGCCGCTGTGGTAGGCGTTCCCGACGAGCGCTGGCAGGAACGGCCGCTGGCTGTTGTGGTGATCAAAGAAGGCGTCTCGATTAGTGCTAGCGCGTTGCGAAATTTCTTGGCAGACAAGGTTGTTCGCTGGTGGCTGCCGGAGCGATGGGCGTTCGTCGACACGATTCCACGTACTAGCGTCGGGAAGTACGACAAGAAGACCATTCGGTCGGGCTACGCCGAGCAACATTATCGGGTAGTCGAAGTGCGGGATTGATTATTGGCGCAACCCGACTTTAGAGCTCTTGGCCGTAAACCTGCCGGCCCGCTAAAAATGTTGCGCGTACCACCAGATCGGAGATCTCTTCTGGGGCAGTAGTTCTCGGGTCAGCTGACAAGACAACCAGATCGGCGTACTTACCTACCTCTAATGAGCCGACTATATCGTCAGCGAACAACTGCCAGGCGGCATCAAGGGTCTGGGCGCGGATTGCTTGATCAACGGTTAACCGTTCATCGGGCGCTAGCACTCGGCCACTGGGCGCGGTGCGGGTGATTGCCACGCTGATATTGCGCAGCGGTTCTTCAGGCGTCACCGGCGCATCGTTGTGCAGGGAGATTCGTATACCTGCGGCGACCGCAGAGCCAGCTGCCATCCAGCTGGCTCCCCGGTCAGCTCCAAAAAGTCCGTCGACCAGGATGTCGCCCCAATAGTGGATGTGGTCAACAAACATGCTGACGGTGACGCCGAGTGCGGCGGCACGCCGCATCTGGTCCGGCCGCATCGCGCCGACGTGTTCCAGGCGCAACCGGTGATCCGGTCGGGGATTGGTACGCAGAGCTTCTTCATAGACGTCGAGGATCAGGTCGATTCCGGCGTCGCCGTGAACATGGCAGGCTAATGGCCAGCCGCGCGGGAAATAGGCGCCAACGATCTCAGTTAATTGGGCTCGGCTGTAGTTGGCATGGCCGCACGAACCCGGTGCCACACCGATTGTGCGGGTGGCTTCGGTGTCGAGATAGGGAAAAGATAGGTCAATGTTGCCGATCCAGGGCGAGCCGTCAACCCAGATCTTGATGCCTACTTGACGCAGTAGGTCATCGCCGTTATCTGGGGTCATATCGGTGCTCAGCGCTTCGTTAGAGATTTCATAGGTGCGCAGTCGAACTGGTAGCGCCCCGCGATCACGCAGCTGCTCCAGCAGAGGTCGAAATGCCGGGGTAAAAGCCATCTCAGAGCACATCGTCAGCCCGGCCCGATTCAGCCTGGCGAATTCAGCGCTCAACAGGTCCGGAAAGTGAGCGGGATTGATCGCGCCGCTGATCAATGGCAGTAGCGCGGCAGTTTCTTCGGCGGAGCCGTCAAGGTCGCCGTTTGCGTCGCGACCGTATTTGGCGCCTTGGGGATCCGGCACGTTGCGGGAAAGCCCGGCGGCTTGGGCGGCGGCTGAGTTGAAATATGCCTTGTGGCCCGAGTTGTGAAAGATCACCAGTGGGGTCATCGGGGCGATGTCGTTGAGCCAAGACAACGTCGGCTCTGGCAAGCCGGCCTGCAAGAGCGCATCCCAGCCGTAAAGATAAGCGCCTGCTGTGCCTCTGGTGGCTACTTCACGGCGGACGGCATCGACAACTTCGTCCGCGGTACGCACTGTGACGGGTCGGATATCGGCGATGCGCTCAGAGAGCACCACGGCTTCCATTAACGGATGCCCATGCGCTTCGATCAAGCCGGGCATGACACAACCTGTGCCAATGTCAATGACCCGGGTGTTGGCTCCAATCCAGCCGTCGATCTCGGCGCAAGCTCCCACCGCGACGATGCGTCCGTCTAAAACGGCGAGTGCTTCAGCGGTGGGTTGGGCGTCATCAACGGTGAGCACTGTTCCGCGGATAACGAGTTCAGCCGAAGGCATCAGGATTCCTTCCGGTGGTGTGGCTACGCCGAGTGTGTAGCTTTTGGACGCGAATTGGGGGCGGAATCGTGCAAAAGCTGCACACTCGGTGCGGCTCGGGGGTCTGAAGAGCCATCTGCCCCGAGGTTAGTTTTGTTGCCGGATAGTTGCTATCTCCGCGCTGCGGCTGCGCCATATGACACTGTGATGAGCTATGACACCTTTGATTGTTGAGCAATCCCGGGCGATTCCGGTCACCGTCGACGCTGCTTTCGACGCGACATTAATGGCGCCGTTGCCTGAGCTTATGTCGCACTGGTATGGGCCAATCCCGCCGATTAAAGCGGTGCGGGAGCAGAGCGGCAGCTGGGGCACGCCGGGGCAGAGCCGTGTGTTGGTGTTGACCGGTGGTGGCAGTGCGCGCGAGGTGCTGACTACCGTGGAGCGGCCCGAGTCGTTCGGATATGTGTTGACCGAGATTCACGGACCGTTGGCGGTATTAGTCGGCTCGGTTGAGGGCGAATGGACTTTCGCCCCGGCCGGCACTGGTGTCAGCATCACGTGGCGGTGGATCATCCATCCGAAGTCGTCGTTTGCGGTGCTGCTTATGCCGGTGTTTGGCAGATTATGGAAAGGCTACGCACGTCGGGCATTGCAGAGACTGTCCACGTTCTTGGTGGGCTGAGGGTAGCTGTGACCAGACGTGCATTGGTTCTTGGTGGTGGGGGGCTGGCCGGAATTGCCTGGCAGACCGGGGTGCTGTGTGGTGTCACTGATGTATCACCGGTAGTTGGGCAGTTGTTGCTGAATTCGGATGTGCTGGTGGGGACGTCGGCTGGTGCGGCGGTTGCCGCGCAGATTAGCAGCGGTTGTGGTCTTGACGTCTTGTTCGCTCAGCAGATCAGCGATGTCTCTGCTGAGTTTGACCCCGACGTCAGCATCGACGTCATTACCGCGCTTTTTCGTACCGCGATGACGGAGTCTCAGTCGTCGTTAGTGCAGCGTCGGCAACGGATTGGGGCGGCGGCACTGGCCGCCGAAACCGTTTCCGAAGAACGCCGACGTCAAGTGATCAGCCAACGGCTGCCATCGCTGGACTGGCCGGACCGGGTGTTGCGGATCACCGCAGTCGATGTTGCTAGCGGAGAACTGGTCGTTTTTGATCGAGATTCTGGTGTTGAGCTGGTCGATGCGGTGACAGCCAGCTGCGCTGTTCCTGGGGCCTGGCCGCCGGCGACCATTGCCAACCGTCGATACATTGACGGCGGGACCGCGAGCCTGATCAATCTCGGTACCGCCGCCGACTGTGATGTGGCGGTGGTGCTGGTACCGGCTAGCGCTACTGCACCGTCGCCGTTCGGTGGGGGCGCAGCTGTTGAAATCGCGGGATTCGGCGGCAGCGCCTTGAGCGTGTTCGCTGATGACGCAGCATTGGCTGCTTTCGGCCCCAATCCGTTGGATCCTGGTTGTCGCATCGCTTCCGCGATGGCCGGACGTGAGCAGGGTCGACGTCAAGCCGGGGAGATTTTACGGTTTCTCGGAGGCTGAGTGTGTTCTGTCCGCGGTGATTGCAATTCCACCCCGTGGTGAACCGGCCTGGCATGCCTGCGATAGCAGCGCAGCGCTGCCGATCTGTGTGACACTGCTAGGCATGACGCTCTGGGCTGGTGTGCGGCGGTGTTGTTGGGCTTAGTCGAGCCCGCAGTACGCCTATCCGCCTCGCTGTCCTGGAGTTCCCCGATGACTTCTGCTCTTATTACCTACCCTGCGGTGCTTCGCCCCGCTGCTCTGCGTCTGCCTATGGTGTCTGCGCCCACCCGGCTACGGCTGCCTGACTTATTGCACGCCACCGACCGGGCCGCCGACGACGTCCTGAGCGGTCGGTGCGATCATCTGCTACCGGCGGATGGTTTACCGACCACGCACCGTTGGTTCACGCGTATCCACGGCGATGACGAAATCGACATCTGGCTGATCAGTTGGGTTCCTGGGTGGCCGACCGAACTGCACGATCACGGTGGGTCGCTGGGCGCGCTGACGGTACTTTCCGGAACTCTTCACGAATTTCGTTGGGATACAAATCAATTGAAAAGTCGCCGACTCAATGCTGGTGACCAGGCTGGGTTTCCGCTGGGTTGGGTGCACGACGTGGTTTGGGCGCCAACGTTGAGCGATTCTGTAGCGGCTCCGGCGCCGACCCTGAGCGTGCATGCTTATTCGCCCCCACTAACGGTGATGTCCTACTACGAGGTCACTGAGCAGAACAGGCTGCGTCGAGGGCGTACTGCCTTGACCGATCAACCCGAGGCATTGTGACTAGTCGCATCGATCAGGTCCTGGCAACTGCGCGTCGCCGGATACGTCGGTTGGGTGCCGTCGAAGTGCTTGATGCGGTGCGACGGGGGGCCGTGCTCGTCGATATCCGTCCACAAGCCCAGCGTGCTGGCGAGGGAGAGCTGCCAAAAGCGTTGGTGGTCGAGCGGAACGTGCTGGAATGGCGCTGTGATCCCACCAGCGATGCCCGATTGCCGCAGGCGATGGACGATGAC
>JAIENC010000216.1 GCA_019751635.1 Mycobacteriaceae bacterium | reverse complement strand
CAGCAACCAGTCGTAAGGTTTTGCGCTCACCCTGACCGCCAATCAGCAAGGGGATCTCCCGGATCGGCGCGGGGTTGAGCTTGGCGATCCGGGTCTTGATACGGGGCAACGCAGCCGCCAAGTCCTCCAGACGACTACCAGCCGTGCCAAAAGGATAGCCGTATTCGGCGTAATCCCTTTGATTCCAACCGGATCCAATGCCTAACACTAAGCGGCCGCCGGAGATGTGATCGACGGTGCGAGCCATGTCGGCAAGCAAATCCGGATTGCGGTACGAGTTGCACGCCACCAAAGCGCCTATTTCGATGCGCGACGTCTGCTCGGCCCAGGCACCAAGCATCGTCCAGCATTCGAAGTGAGCGCCCTGCGGATCGCCATAAATGGGAAAGAAATGATCCCAGTTGAACACGATATCAACGCCGATATCCTCGCAACGGCGGACCGCGGTACGAAGCGCAGCGTAGTGCTCAGTGTGCTGGGGCTGCAGTTGAACGCCGATACGAGTAGGGAAACCGGAAGCAGAGGCCATACGACCTAAGGATAGGGCTGGGCCCGGGTTTCCGGGCTCTGCCCTCCCACTGCTGACCGCGCCGGTCTCGCCGGCCCAGTTTGGACGTTACTGAACTCTGCTGCCAGCGTCACTGAGCCGGAGAATTTAGTTCTCGATGAACTCTTCCAGTTGCGCCCTCGCCACGTCATCGGGCAACTGTTGCGGTGGACTCTTCATCAGGTACGCCGATGCCGGAATAACCGGTCCACCGATACCCCGATCTTTGGCGATCTTGGCTGCTCGCACTGCGTCGATAATGACACCAGCCGAGTTGGGCGAGTCCCACACTTCGAGTTTGTATTCCAGGTTGAGCGGTACGTCACCGAAGGCGCGACCTTCCAAGCGAACGTAGGCCCACTTGCGGTCATCGAGCCAACCAACATGATCGGACGGACCGATGTGCACATCCTTGGTTTTAAATTCGCGCTGCAGGTTTGAGGTGACCGCTTGAGTTTTGGAGATTTTCTTGGACTCCAATCGCTCACGTTCAAGCATGTTGAGGAAGTCCATGTTGCCGCCGACGTTGAGCTGCATGGTGCGATCCAACTGAACACCTCGGTCTTCAAACAGCTTGGCCAACACCCGGTGCGTGATGGTGGCACCCACCTGGCTCTTGATGTCGTCACCGACAATCGGGACCCCCGCGTCGGTGAACTTTTTGGCCCAGACCGGGTCAGATGCGATAAACACCGGCAACGCGTTCACAAACGCCACCCCGGCGTCAAGGGCGCACTGGGCGTAAAACTTGTCAGCTTCTTCAGAACCCACCGGCAGGTACGAGACCAGCACGTCAACTTTGGCGTCCCGCAACACCTTGACCACATCCACCGGCTCATCGTCGGCGAGTTCAATGGTGTCGGCGTAGTACTTACCAATACCGTCAAGGGTGGGGCCACGCTGCACAATCACGTTGGTAGGAGCGACGTCAGCAAATTTAAGGGTGTTGTTCTCCGAGGCAAAGATCGCTTCGGAGAGATCGAAGCCGACCTTCTTGGCGTCGACATCAAAAGCGGCGACGAATTTCACGTCACGAACGTGGTAAGGACCGAACCGCACGTGCATCAGGCCGGGCACCGAAGCCGCTTCATCGGCATTCTGGTAGTACTCAACGCCCTGCACCAGCGAGGACGCGCAGTTACCAACACCGACGATGGCAACTCGTACCTCGGGCCCTGTCTCACCAAAGGCCTGCGGCCCAGTGTGCTCACTCATAGAGTGTTCTCCTTACTCAATATCCTCGGTCATGGGTTACGGGTATTACGGGATCAATTACGGATGGTCGGTGCGAGCCTGAGCTACCCGCTCGGCGGCAATCAGCTCGTTGAGCCAGCTAACTTCCCGCTCGCTGGATTCCAAGCCCAGTTGATGCAGCTGGCGGGTATAACGATCAAGCGAACTACTGGCCCGCGTTACCGCTTCACGCAAACCTTCCCGACGTTCCTCTACTTGACGGCGACGACCTTCCAGGATGCGCATCCGCGCTTCAGCCGGGGTGCGGTTGAAGAAGGCTAGATGCACACCGAAGCCATCATCGGTGTAATTGTGCGGACCGGTGTCGACAACTAATTCACCGAAGCGGCGGCGCCCAGTATCCGTCAGTTGATATACCCGGCGAGCACGTCGCACCGGCGTTCCCGCTGGAGCAGCGTTTTCGGCGATTAATCCATCTGCCTGCATACGTCTTAGCGCTGGATACAGCGAACCATACGAAAAGGCCCGAAACGCCCCAAGTAATCCGGTTAAACGCTTACGCAGTTCGTAGCCATGCATGGGGGATTCGAGCAGGAGACCAAGAATGGCGAGCTCCAACATCGAATCACCTCCTTTAGCCAACACGCTATGAACACCCCGACGCCTCGCGCGATACTATCGCGCCGATATATAGGCCACAACTTGACTAAGGCTCGACGACGCCAACCAGTGGTGGGCAATCCCCTGAGTAAGCGATTAGCGGCGGTGCCGAACACCCAACAAAGTTGTTCGACACGCTTTAAGAAGGCTGGTTCACCTGTTTGACCGTGCCATCTCCAGCGAAAACGATGTAGCCGCTGCCGTAATCGCTGGAGACATAGACCGACAGCGATACCGCTCCCGGCGTGGTCGGATCGGTAGCCGGTTCAACAATCATATAAGTGCTCTTCACCTCAGATTGCTGGATACCAAGAGTCTGTGGGGCACCACGCAAAATGCCAACCGCAGCCTTGGCATCGAAAGCGCCGAGATCGACCGGACCGCTTCGGTCCTCATGCCCGGTGATCGCGGAGCCGGTTGGATCACCCCATCCACCCCGGTAGGTGTAGGACAGTTGTCGACGATTGTTACTGGGGTCTTGACGATCCAACACCGCGTAATCCGGATAAATCACCAGCCGCAGACCCACGGTATTGCCAAATTTCTTCCGAGTCTGATCCATCAAACCCGTAAGCCCACCTAACGACTGCAGCTGCCGCGGCGGAGTCAGGACGGTTGGTTTGACTCCGTCGGGTTGAGCACCCGGATCTGACCGGACGCTGAGCAACGATGTCGTGGTTCCCCAAAGTCCGTAGCCAATCCCCACACCGAGGAGCACTGCGACCACTAACGCCACCGCCGTGGCGAACCAACCGCCAAAGATGGTTCGCGTTTTACCGGCAGAAGACCGTTCTGGACGCTGTCCACCTGAGGACGCCGACCAATCGGCCACCGAGGCCTGTTGCGCACTTGACGTGACAGCATAGGTGGCCGAGCTAATGGGTTCCCAGTTCTCCGACATGAATGCTCCTCGTCGATGATGCCATGGACCTGGTGAAAATTCCGCAGCCAGGGTCCCTGAACGCAGCGGTTGCACACCAACAGTGCGTTCGGCGACGTACTCTGGTCACCGTGCGACTGCAGCGGCAGGTGGTGGATTATGCGCTTCAACGGCGCTCGCTGCTGGCCTCGGTATATGCGGGCCGCACCGGGACTTATGAGGTGTGTGACGCCAACCCCTACCTCTTGCGTGCCGCAAAGTTTCACGGGAAACCAAGCCAGACAAAGTGCCCGATCTGCCGAAAAGAGCAACTCACCCTGGTCTCATGGGTCTTCGGCGACCATCTCGGCCCGGTATCGGGCTCAGCACGCACCACCGAAGAGCTGGTCATGATGGCTGTACGCTATGCAGAGTTCTCGGTACATGTGGTCGAGGTATGCCGAACCTGCAGCTGGAATCACCTAGTTAGGTCTTATGTGTTAGGCACGGCGAAACCCACTAAAGGCAAGCGGACGGCGCGCGGCGGCGCGCGTACAGCCAGTGAATAACGAAGGACACGAGGACCCATCGGCCGCTGGCGTCCCGGGCAGTCCAACGATGAGGCCCACATCCCGCCATGCCAGTGACGACAACACCGGGGGAAGCGCCCAACACCCACGAGTCCACGGCACCGGGCACCGTCGGCCCATTCCTCCTGATGACCGGTTGACTACAGTCATCTCGCCGGTCAGCGATGAGTGGTCACCTGAATCTCACGATCAGATTGAAGCGGTCAAGGCCGCGTTGAACAGCGCACAGCCACCGCCGAGACGAACTGATGCACGCCACCATCGCGGCACTCGAACAGCCAAAACCCTTCATTCGTCCCAGCATTCCCGCCTCATGGGGGTGCTACCGAAACCGAACTGGGATTGGACCCGCCGAATCAACTGGAATTGGGTACGGCGCACCCTGGTCCTCGGGGCAGTAGCCATGGTGGTGTTGCCGTTCATCACCTTCGGCATGGCCTACTTGATTGTCGATGTGCCCAAGCCGGGCGACATCCGCACTAACCAAGTCTCGACGATCTTGGCCAGTGACGGTTCAGTGCTGGCCAAAATCATTCCGCCCGAAGGAAACCGGGTTGATGTCAACCTCAGCCAAGTGCCAGTTCACGTACGCCAGGCAGTGATCGCCGCCGAAGACCGCAATTTTTATTCCAATCCCGGCTTTTCCCTTTCCGGCTTTGCCCGGGCGATAAGCAGCGACCTATTCGGCGGCGACCTGCAGGGCGGATCGACCATCACTCAGCAGTATGTAAAGAACGCGTTGGTCGGCTCCGCGCAAATAGGGTGGAGTGGCCTGATCCGTAAGGCCAAAGAACTCGTCATCGCCACCAAGATGTCGGGGGAGTGGTCTAAAGATGATGTCTTGCAGGCCTATCTCAACATCATTTATTTCGGACGTGGGGCCTACGGAATTTCTGCGGCCACCAAGGCTTATTTCGACAAACCAGTCGAGCAACTCACCGTCTCCGAAGGAGCGTTGTTGGCGGCCTTGATACGCCGACCATCCCTACTTGATCCGGCCATCGATCCGGAAGGAGCCGCAGCCCGGTGGAACTGGGTGCTCGACGGCATGGTTGACACCAAAGCGCTTTCACCGCAGGAGCGGTCAGCACAAGTGTTTCCGGCGACCGTCCCGCCCGATCAAGCCCACGCCCAGAACCAGACCAGCGGCCCTACCGGACTCATCGAGCGACAAGTGACCAAAGAGCTCTTACAGCTTTTCAATATCGATGAGCGATCCTTAAATACGCAAGGGTTGCAGATCACCACCACTATCGATCCCAAATCTCAGCAAGCCGCAGAGAAGGCGGTCTCGAAGTATCTGCATGGGCAAGACAGCGACATGCGCGCCGCGGTGGTATCTATCGACCCACGAAACGGTGGCGTCGAAGCTTATTACGGCGGCCCAGATGCTAACGGCTTTGATTTCGCCCAAGCCGGACTGCAAACCGGCTCATCATTTAAAGTTTTCGCCCTCATTGCCGCACTAGAGCAGGGGATAGGCTTGGGTTATCAGGTGGACAGTTCACCGGTAACTGTCAACGGAATCACAATCACCAACGTTGAGGGTGAAAGCTGCGGCACGTGCAATATCGCCCAAGCGCTCAAGCTCTCGCTGAACACTTCCTTTTACCGATTAATGCTCAAACTGAAAAACGGTCCGGAAGACGTGGCCGCCGCGGCCCATCAAGCCGGCGTTGCAACCAGTTTTCCCGGCGTCCCGCACACCCTTTCCGAAGACGGTCGGGGCGGGCCGCCCAACAATGGGATTGTGTTGGGCCAGTACCAAACCCGAGTACTTGACATGGCCTCGGCGTATGCCACGCTAGCCGCTTCTGGGGTATATCACCGACCACACTTTGTCCAAAAAGTTGTCAACTCAGCAGGCCAGGTGCTCTTCGACGCCGGTTCTGGGGATAACACCAGCGAACAGCGGATTCCTAAAGCAGTCACCAGTAACGTCACCGCAGCGATGGAACCCATCGCCGGCTATTCACGTGGCCATAACTTGGCCGGCGGACGGCCATCCGCGGCCAAGACCGGGACCACTCAATTAGGTGACAGCACCAATAACAAGGACGCCTGGATGGTGGGGTACACCCCCTCGCTGTCCACCGCGGTGTGGGTCGGCACGGTCAAAGACAACAAGCCACTGGTGAACTCTTCAGGCAGCGCGGTATACGGATCCGGCTTGCCGGCCGATATCTGGAAAGCAACCATGGACGGTGCACTCAAAGGCACGGCAAGCGAGTCTTTCCCTAAACCGACCGAGATCGGCGGCTACGCGGGCGTACCCGCAGCAGCACCACCACCGCCCCCTCCGCCCTCCGAGATAGTCATTCAACCCACCATCGAGCTGGCGCCAGGCATCACTATCCCGGCCGGTCCGCCAACCACAATCCTTGCGCCGGCACCAACCGCGGCCGAAACGGCGCCGCCAGCACCGTGACCGAAACCCGGACGCAGCTCACCAACCGGCCAGTAATCTCGCCGCAGCCGTTAGCTGGAGATCTACGCTCCGCCGACAACCGTGATTGTCCTAGCCGCACAGATTTTCTCGGCTCAGCATTGTCAGATGTCATCGGCGGACCGGTCGGCCGTCACGCACTGATCGGCCGTACTCGGTTCTTCACCCCGCTGCGAGCACTGCTGGCATTGGGGTTGATTTTTCTCGCGCTGGGCTGGTCGACCAAAGCAGCGTGCTTGCAAAGTACCGGTATCGGTACCGGTGACCAACGAGTCGCCAATTGGAACAATCAGCGCGCCTACTACGAACTGTGCTACTCCGACACCGTTCCCCTGTACGGCGCAGAGTTGTTGAACCAAGGCAAATTTCCCTATAAATCCAGTTGGATCGAGAACGACTCCACCGGTAAACCACGCATCCGTTTCGACGGCCGTCCCGCCGTGCGCTACATGGAATATCCCGTGTTAACGGGTGTCTACCAATACGCAGCAATGACGGTGGCGAAGACTTACACCGTAGTCAGCAAGCTGATCACGATCCCGGTAGTTGCTGAAGTGGTGATGTTTTTCAACATCGCGGCGGTTGGTCTAGCGCTAGCCTGGCTGGCTACCGTCTGGGCTACATCACGTTTGGCCGGTAACCGAATATGGGATGCGGCATTGGTGAGCGCTTCTCCGCTGGTGATCTTTCAGATTTTCACTAATTTCGATGCTCTAGCAACAGCTTTCGCGACCAGTGGACTGCTGGCTTGGGCGCGAAAACGCCCGATGCTGGCCGGGGTACTGATTGGCTTGGGCATAGCAACCAAGCTCTATCCGGTTTTATTTCTGATCCCGTTGGCAGCGTTAAGCATTCGAACGGGACGAGCCACTGATTGTGCCCGCGCCACGATGGCCGCGGCAGGGACCTGGTTGTTGGTGAATCTGCCGGTGCTGGTGCTGCATCCCCGCGGTTGGTCGGAGTTTTTCCGGCTCAATACCCGACGCGGTGATGACATGGACTCCCTCTACAACGTCATCAAATCATTGACCGGCTGGCAAGGTTTTGATCCCGTGCTGGGTTTCTGGGAACCCCCGCGAGTGCTAAACACCGTGGTTGCCGTGTTATGCGTATTGTGCTGTGCTGCAATTGCATATCTCGCACTCACTGCGCCTCAGCGGCCAAGGGTGGCGCAGCTGATGTTTTTGCTGGTGGCAGCTTTCCTGATAACCAATAAAGTATGGAGCCCACAGTTTTCGCTGTGGCTAGTTCCGTTAGCCGTACTGGCCGTGCCACATCGCCGCGTACTACTGGCCTGGATGACCATTGACGCGTTGGTCTGGGTACCCCGGATGTACTACCTGTACTCCTACGACAACCCGAACCGCGGGCTGCCGGAGCAGTGGTTCACCGTGACGGTGTTACTGCGCGACATCGCCGTCGCAGCACTGTGCGTACTGGTGATCAGGCAGATCTATCGACCCGATGAAGATGTGGTGCGCCAGCGTGGAGCAGTCGATGATCCAGCCGGTGGCGTCTTTGATCGCGCTAACGACGCACCACCAGCTTGGCTACCGAATTGGTTGCGGCCGAACCAGCTAGCCGACGTGACGGTGGTCGGACGATGACGCTGCTCGTCGCCATTCCGCTGTTCGCTGGATTCACCGCCCTCGACGGGGTCGGCCCCTACGAGGTACTTCAACGTGTTCCGTCGATCGAAGCGGTGTTTGTCGGCCATCAGCGCGGTGAAGTTCGCACTGACAACGGCATGCTCGGCATCAGCTGCGACGCCACCTTTGACGAAGTGCCAACACCGGATGTCGTGGTATTCCCCGGAGGCATCGGGACTCGCCAGCTCATCCACGATCCCGTGACACTCACCTGGCTACGCTCAGCCCATCAGCACACCAAGTTCACCACCTCGGTGTGCACTGGTGCGCTGCTTTTGGCCGCCGCCGGGCTGCTCTCGGGACTGACGGCAACCACACATTGGCGGGCCGCCGGCCTGCTCAACGAGCTTGGGGGACGCTATGTCCCCGACCGCGTCGTTGAGCATGTGCCAGAGCGGATCCTCACTGCGGCTGGGGTTTCCAGCGGAATTGACATGGCTCTCCGACTCGTCGAACTGCTGGTTGATCGATCGGCCGCGCAAGCCTGTCAGCTGCTCATCGAGTACGATCCGCAGCCGCCTTTTGACTCGGGCGCATACCCCAAAGCCGATGACGCAACTCGGGCCCGAGCCAACGAATATCTCCGCGAACGGCACTGAACACGGGCTTTACCCACCGCATCCCCGCCCGCTTGGCGAGGCACGATTTCATGAACAAACTCCGTATCCGGTAGCCTGATCGAGTTGCCGACGCAGGCGATCCTTCTGTCACGGAACTCACCGTGACCGTACAGACCAGAGGAGGTGATGAGGTTCTCATGCGTCCATACGAAATTATGGTCATACTCGACCCCACCCTTGACGAACGCACGATAGCTCCAACATTGGATGCATTCCTCAATGTCGTTCGCAAAGACGGCGGAAGCGTTGAGAAGGTCGACGTGTGGGGTCGGCGGCGCTTGGCCTACGAGATAGCCAAACACGCCGAAGGCATTTATGCCGTTATTGGTCTCAAGGCGGCTCCGGCGACGGTATCCGAACTCGACCGTCAACTCAGTCTCAATGAATCGGTGCTGCGCACCAAGGTGCTACGTACCGACAAGCACTAGTGCGCAACGATCCGGGCCGCGCTGCGGCGTCCGGCATGGGTCGGTGTCGCTGCGTAGTCTCAGAGCAAAGACATATGGCGTGACCCGTCCCACTGGGTGCGGGTTAGCACCGGAGCAACCAGGAGGAGAATGTGGCTGGTGATACCACCATCACCGTCGTCGGAAACCTGACCGCTGATCCTGAACTGCGGTTCACTCCGTCTGGTGCTGCTGTAGCTAATTTCACCGTGGCGTCAACACCGCGTATTTATGACCGCCAAAGCGGGGAATGGAAAGACGGCGAAGCCCTGTTTTTGCGTTGCAATATCTGGCGAGAGCCCGCAGAGAACGTGGCAGAGAGTCTCACCCGCGGCGCACGAGTAATCGTCACCGGCCGGCTCAAACAGCGTTCTTTCGAAACCCGCGAGGGCGAGAAGCGAACCGTCGTTGAGGTCGAGGTGGACGAGATCGGCCCTTCACTGCGGTACGCCACCGCCAAAGTCAACAAAGCCAGCCGCAGCGGAGGCGGCGGGGGCGGCGGCTTCGGTGGCGGATCACGCCAACCGGCCGGACCACCGAGCAACGGACCGGCCGCAGATCCCTGGGGTAGTGCGCCCGTAGCCGGATCTTTTGGTAGTGGAGACGACGAACCGCCGTTCTGACTTAACGATTAAATCTCGACACTCACACTTGGGAGAAAAAGACACATGGCCAAGTCCAACAAGCGCCGCCCAGCACCGGAAAAACCGGTCAAGACTCGGAAATGCATTTTCTGCGCGAAAAAAGATATCGAAATCAATTACAAAGACACGTCGCTGTTGCGCACCTATATCAGTGAGCGCGGCAAAATTCGCGCCCGCCGGGTAACTGGCAACTGTGTACAACATCAGCGTGACATCGCAATCGCGGTGAAAAACGCACGCGAGGTGGCACTGCTGCCGTTCACATCCTCAACTCGCTAATCACCGACTAACGGAAAGCTAGAAACGATGAAGCTGATTCTGACGGCTGACGTCGACCATCTTGGTTCCGTCGGCGACACCGTCGACGTCAAGGACGGTTACGGCCGCAATTTCTTGCTGCCGCAGGGGTTAGCGATTGCAGCCTCACGCGGTGCCCAGAAACAGGCCGACGAGATCCGCCGCGCGCGGGAAGCCAAACGAGTCCGTGACCGGGCACACGCCATCGAGATCAAAGAGAAGCTCGAAGTGTTGGCATCGATCTCCTTACCGGTAAAAGTCGCAGCCGGAACCGCCAAGTTGTTTGGCTCAGTGACCGCTGGTGATGTCGTCGCTGCGATCGCAAAAGCCGGCGGCCCCAACCTAGACAAGCGCAGTGTTCGGTTGCCAGCCGGGCATATCAAAGCTATCGGTAGCTACCCCGTATCGGTGCACCTACATTCCGAAATCGACGTTCAGTTTTCGCTGGAAGTCGTTGCGGAAAGTTAACTCGGCGACGTTGGCCGGCCGGGGCCGCAGCGTGGCTATGCCGCGTGCAGTTCATTAGCACTGCACGCCATTCACGCTAGCCAGCCGCGCCTGTGATCGCGTTCAACGGCGGCACACACGCCCAACCGGCAGCTGAGAACGACACGAACCCGACACACCCCCAACACGCCAAACAATTTTTATCCACAGAAACCTAACAGGTTTGTACTGCGGTTATCTGCGGATAAGCAGCAATCTGGCCTAGCCATACACAGATTCTCCACAGCCGACTCAACATCGGTTGACCGGATATGCACACGCCATCCACACCTTCATCAACAGCGCCGCTTGGCGTCGGCGCCAACACCGTTTAGCGTCGTCCCGTCGCAAGACACACAAAGCCACACACGCGAGTGCGGCCATCATGTCGGCGCCGCAACTTACACTCGCAACATCGCAAGTCGAATACGTGTTCGGTAATTTGTTTGAAGGAGGTGCGTACCCCTGGCCGTCATCGACGACCTTGCCCAGTCCGGTACAGAGGACCTGCCGCCCCGAGAGGATTTCGGCCGTCAGCCGCCGCAAGACATCGCCGCCGAGCAGTCGGTGCTGGGCGGGATGCTGCTCAGCAAAGACGCCATTGCGGACGTATTGGAGCGGTTGCGCCCTAACGATTTCTATCGTCCCGCACACCAAAACGTCTACGACGCCATCCTGGATCTGTATGGGCGTGGCGAGCCAGCCGATGCGGTCACCGTCGCCGCAGAGCTCGACCGCCGAGGACTGCTGCGCCGGATCGGTGGCGCGCCTTATTTACACACCCTGATATCAACCGTCCCGACGGCCGCCAACGCCGGCTACTACGCCGGAATCGTTTCGGAAAAGGCGATCCTCCGCCGTCTGGTGGAGGCCGGCACCCGGGTGGTGCAATACGGCTACGCGGGTGCTGAGGGCGCCGACGTTGCCGAAGTGGTGGACCGTGCTCAGGCGGAAATTTACGAGGTTGCCGATCGCCGGCTGTCAGAGGACTTCGTCCCGTTGGAGGCTTTGCTACAGCCAACCATGGACGAGATCGACGCCATCGCCTCTAACGGAGGAATTTCCCGTGGTGTACCGACCGGCTTTAGCGAACTTGATGAACTCACCAACGGTTTACATCCGGGGCAGATGATCATTGTCGCGGCCCGGCCAGGCGTGGGTAAAGCACTCGCGTTAGACACCCCGCTGCCGACGCCAACCGGCTGGACAACAATGGGTGATGTCGCTGTCGGTGACGAACTGTTAGACGCCGACGGCCAGCCGACGCAGGTGGTGGCCGCGACCGAGGTACTCACTCATCGGCCCTGCTATGAGATCACCTTCTCGGATGGCACGGTTATCGTTGCCGATGCGCAGCACCAGTGGCCAACAAACCATGGCATCCGCATGTCAGTCGAACTACGTTGCGGCCAAGACCGCATCGTGGCGACCGAATCCACCGCGCAGCGCACCCGCCACCAGCGCACCGCATTAATGGCCCCGGTACGCGATATCGACGCCGTACGACAGGTACCCACCGTTCCGGTGCGCTGCGTCCAAGTAGACAATGCCGCACACCTCTATCTGGCCGGCCGCGGAATGGTGCCGACCCATAACTCCACCCTCAGCATGGATTTCCTGCGGTCATGCTCGATCAGACATCGCATGGCCAGCGTTATTTTCTCCTTGGAAATGAGTAAGTCCGAGATCGTCATGCGGCTACTGTCCGCCGAAGCAAAAATCAAACTCGCTGATATGCGGTCGGGGCGCATGAGTGATGACGACTGGACTCGACTGGCCCGCCGGATGAGCGAAATCAGCGAAGCGCCACTGTATATCGATGACTCGCCCAACCTGACAATGATGGAGATTCGAGCCAAAGCGCGACGGCTGCGGCAAAAATCCGATTTGAAACTCATCGTTATCGACTATTTGCAGCTGATGACGTCAGGAAAGAAGGTCGAGTCACGACAGCTGGAGGTATCGGAGTTCTCCCGAAATCTCAAGCTCTTGGCTAAAGAACTCGACGTTCCGGTGGTCGCGGTGAGCCAGCTCAATCGTGGTCCAGAACAGCGAGCCGACAAAAAACCGATGCTGGGTGACCTCAGAGAGTCCGGGTCGCTCGAACAAGACAGCGACATGGTGATCCTGCTACACCGCCCCGACGCCTTCGAACGTGACGATCCACGCGGCGGAGAAGCGGACTTAATTATCGCCAAACACCGTAACGGCCCAACCAAAACCGTGACCGTCGCCCACCAACTGCACCTGTCTCGTTTCACAAACATGGCCAGGCAATAGCGCAACCTGTAGGTTGTCACGATCGGCTGCATCATCACGATGAGACACGTCGCAGCATTGGGCAGCCGAGTCGTTCACGAGTCCAAGGGTAAGTTCTCACGAACAGCTTCAAAATCTCACCAGCGATGGCGGAATGATGGTGAATCCGCCAAATTGGTGAGACACACGGGATTCCCAACCACGATTGCTGCCGTACCGCCGCCGCGGCCAGTCGTCGTTGTCAACTGTCTTCGGCGCCAGCGAGTAGTGCAGCTACCGCTACCCCTAAGGCACCGAGATCGTTCGCAATGACTTCCTCGACAACGAGTTCACCGATGTTGGAAGTACTCATGGATAAGGAAATTTCGCATGGCGGCGATCTGACGCCATAAGATTTCGGGCCGGGCAGCGATGATTGTTTCTGGAAGCGCATTAACCGCTTCGCCGATGACTCCAATTTCCCGAAGGATCGCCGACACCGCCATGGCGGAGTGGTCCCCTCCCAAAGCCAGTCGGTAGGCATGGACCTTGGCGATCTCCGACTGGATGTCGGTTAGGCGGTCTCACGCGGATCTGGTCACAACGCAATGGCCTGGCTGCGAGCCGATTTCGACACCCCGTCTTTGAGAAGCTCTTCACAAACAACGTCGACCGGCATCTGCAGCAACTGCTCAAGTTCCAACCGGATGCCAGACAGGCGCGAGAGTCGACTACCGGACCCGTCGGCTGCGAGGTCCAGGAGCATGTCTACATCGCTGTCAGGCCCGGCAGTCCCCTGCGCGATCGATCCGAACAGCCTCGGATTGCTGGCGCCATACCGGGCCAGCACATCGCAGATTTCCCCTCTCTGCTCGCGCAGGCGGTTCAGGGCCTGGCTACCGTATGTGCTGTTCACGCAACGCATTCTACGGCCGCTGTCGGACAGTCCAAGATCGTGCAGCCAAAGCCAACTCCCCGGGTTCCAACCTGAATAACCGAAGGTTAGTGGTTCACCACGAATAACAGAAAAAGCTAGCGCTACTCGTAACGTAAACGGGGCGAACGTGCAGCTACACCGAACCAGTACCCCAGGCTTCGTTCATCGCCTTGCTGGGTGTCGGCCACTATCCCATGGTCAACACCCAGCTTGGTCGCACAGACCATCTGGCCGTGACTGGAAGCGACCGGTCCCGCTGGCCGGAGAAGGCTAAGACATGGAACAGAATTTGAGAACCTCCACTAATGCCATCTCCGGCACCGGTGATCACCGCCCAGGGCCGTAGCCCATGCTCATGCCTGGTTCTGAACCGGATGCGAGGGCAGAACGGCCAGCACGAAGAACGCTCCGGCGAGGCAGACCGCTGTGGCGGTCAGGCAGCCGGCGCTCATACCCGACAGGAATGCGTCGCGGACCGTGTCGCGTACGGCTCCAGCCGCCGGGCCGGGAGCCTGCGCGGCGACCGCAAGCCCCTGAGCCAGACCCTCCTGGGCCATCGATTGCACCGGAACCGGAAGCGCCTGCAGCACAGGGCTTTCAGTGAGATGACGGATGTACAGCGTGGAGAAGATGCTGCCGATCACTGCCACGCCAAGGGTGCCACCCACCTGACGCGTGGCGTCGTTGACCGCCGAACCCGCACCCGCCTGCTCGGGACGAACGACCCCCATGATGGAGTCCGTAGCCGGCGCGGTGGTCAGCCCCAGACCGCCGCCCAACAGCACCATCTGTGCGGCCATCTCGGTGTAGCTCACGCCGAGGTCGATGAAATGAATCCAGGCGAACGAGGCGGCCATCATGACTAGGCCTACGAAGACAATAAGTTTCGTGCCGATCCGCCCAACAGCTAGCCTGGTCCCCAGGATCGAGCCGACAGCGATCGACAGCGCCACCGGCAGAATCCGCACTCCGGTGCCCAGCGGCCCGAAGCCCTGCAGCATCTGCATGAACTGAGTGATCATGAAGATGAACCCGAACAGCGCGAAGAACGCGACGGTGACTGCGCCACTAGCAGCGCTGAACCGCAGGTTGGTAAACAGCGTGACGTCAATGAGCGGATCGCGCTGCCGGCGTTCCCACACCGTGAACCCAACAGCCGCCACCAGCGCGATCGCAAACCCGCTCAGCGTCATCACCGAGGCCCAACCCCGTTCTGGCGCCTCGATGATCGTGTAGACCAACGCTCCGAGCATCACCACCGAGAGCAGCAGACCGCCACGGTCCAGCCGTGAACCGCGGTCGGCGGCGGAAGCCGGGATGACGACAGGTGCCGCCAAGGCCGCCACCATGGCGATCGGCGCCAGCGCGAGGAACAGGCTTCCCCACCAGAACAGCTCCAACAGCGCACCGCCCAGGATCGGACCGATAGCGACACCGAGACCTGTCACCGCGCCCCACAGACCAATCGCGACCGCCCGCTGCTTGGGTTCACGGAAGGTGTCGGCGATGATCGCCAGCGTGGTCGGGTAGATCAGCGCCGACGCCAAGCCCATCACCAGGCGCATCACGATGAGGGAGTTGGTGGTGGTGCAGATAGCCGCACCAACACTGCTCAACGCGAACAAGGCCAGGCCGGCGATCAGCGTCCCACGCCGGCCGAACTTGTCACCCACGGTTCCACCAGCCAAGACCAGCGCAGCGAAGGCGAGATTGTAGGCATCGACGATCCACTGCAGACCTCGAGTGGATGCCCCTAAGGCCGAATTCAGCGTCGGGAGAGCGACATTGACGATCGTCGTCTCGACATTGATCGCCAGGGACGCGATCAGGACAACCGTCAGAACAGCGGTGGGACGCACTCGCCGCGGCGGCGCGACGGGTGCGTGCGGACGGATGGGGGCTTCGATGGCCATCGGCGGTCCTTATGTTGACGGCAGTAACATCGGACAGCATGGCAGTAGAAGTTATCGCTGTCAACATAAGAGATGCTTAGCGGATCCCGCCCTGGATCAGATCGAGTAGGCGGTCGGTGATCAACTGCTTGCGGGCATCTTCTGCACCGGCAAGCGGTCCGTCGAGATACAGCACGGCCAGACCGTGTACGGCCGCCCAGGCAGCCTCGTCGAGCCCGTCGCGACGGCCGGGTGTGAGCACGCCCGTGGCGACGAGGTCATCGATACAGCCACTGAGGATCATGAACGGATGACGTTCGGGTGCAACACTTTCGTCGGTGTGCTGCACTCCGGCGGGGGCGAAGGCTGTCCGGAACAGACCTGGTTCGGCCAGGGCAAAATCGACGTAGGCCTGACCAGTTGCCCGAAATCGGGCCAGCGCGCGCCTGTTGCGCGGGCCGCGGTTGGTTACCCGGGCCAGCGCCTCCCGCATCGCCTCGCCCAGTAGCGTCATGCCGTAGATCTGCACCGCCGTCAGCAGGGCCTGCCGGTCAGCGTAGTGCCGGTATGCCGCCGAGTTACTCACGCCCACAGCACGTTGCACGTCACGAAGCACCACAGCGTCCGGTCCGGCGGCGCGCGCCAGGTCCACGGCGTGCTCCAGCAGTGCCTGGCGCAGGTTGCCGTGGTGGTAGGTAGCGGGTGCCATGTTGACAAGTGTTACATCGTCACGGTGATCGAGGGCGAAAGATTTCAGGGCAAGTTTCTCGATGCCCGCTGCGACGAGGCAGCGTTGTCGACATACCTAGCCGAAGATGATTGCACAACCATTGGTCCTGACCAACCGGCAACGGTGCTGTCCCATTGGCGCGCAATGCGGTTCGCGGCGAAGGCCACGAACACAAATCCACACTTGCGATACGCAAAAAACGTCCAGGCCAAGCGGCCGCGATCGGAAACGGAATTTGAACACCTACAGGGCCATGCAATCACTCGGTGTGAGCACCGATAAGATCCCCCCGCCACATCGAAAAACAAAGGATTCCCCATGCGGATAAGGGCATTAAGTGGCCGGGCCTTGGCGATTATCGGGATAACACCACTCGCCCTGGTGACCGCCCCCGTTGCGATAGCCGATCCAGGCCTTATCGCGGTTACCGAGCATGCAACCACCGATACGGTTACCGATGTTCAGGCTCACGGCGACAGTGCCGGCGACATCTTGACTTTCGCTAACGATGTCTTTGATGCAACCAACACCACTCAGATGGGCTCGGATCAGGGTGTGTGTATCCGTGTTGTTCCCGGAGTCTCATGGGATTGTCGATGGACCTTGATCCTGTCCGACGGTCAGGTCATGGTGCAAGGCCCGTATTTCGATCAGGCAGACTCCACGCTGACGATTGTTGGGGGCACCGGACGCTATGTCGACGCGGCCGGAGAAATGGAACTCACCCACATCGTCCCCGACGACAGCAGCTATCTATTCACCTATCACATTCGATAACGCACACTCGTGATCAACGGGAGTGCAACGTCATTCCCGGAAGCGTATGGTGTCAGATGAACAGCGGCGGTTCTCTTTCAAGGAGGCAGGTCATGCCAGTAGACCTCACTCAACGCCCAGCCATGACGGAGACCCACGCGGCCGCCTCAGTATTGTTTGACAGCCTGCCAGATCTTGGCATGGGTCGAATGACCGCTCAAGGTGTTGAGTTTATTCTCTGTGCATCAGCATTGACGGCTCCGGCCTGATATTTCGCGACAAATCCTGAATTTGATGACGATATAGGAATGAAGGGACGTCTGAGAATCGAGATCGAGGACGTACTCGGTTCACGTCCCGTCGAACTCGACGGCTTGACGGTAGGCCAGTTACTAGCGAGTCAACGTCTGCCCGAAACACTGTTTCAGCCCTATCTCGTGCGTGGCGATGACGCCACTCCAGTGCCCTTAT
>JAIENC010000272.1 GCA_019751635.1 Mycobacteriaceae bacterium | reverse complement strand
CCTTGACCACCCCGAAAAATGGCAGCAATTCCATGGCAGCAAGCCAACATTCGTCTTCACCACTCGTGCTTTACCCATCCCCGCCGGGGCGGACGTACGTTTCGTCTCCGGCTCAGTCGCTGATGTGTTGCCGACGATACGACAAGCAGCCGGTGACGGAGACATCTGGGTAGTCGGTGGCGGGGATATTGCCAGCCAGTTTCTCGACGCCGGAGCACTCGATGAGATCAGATTGTCGGTTGCCCCTGTTGCCCTGACCGCAGGGACACCATTGCTTGCCCGGCGGATAGGAGCTGACCGGCTCCACCTAGTCTCTGCCTGCGCATACGGCCAATTTGCCCGGCTCATCTACACCGTCACTTCACCCCAAAACGAGCTCGACGTTCGCCAAGACCACCAGGGGCTACTCTGACGAAGGTGACACGATCGCCGTTTCCTCGCCCCGACTTTGACGCTCTTTACCGTGGTGAGAGCCCGGCCGAGGGCGTCCCGCCGATGACGGTGCTGCCATGGGATACCAAGGCGCCCAAGGAAAGCGTTGTCGGCTGGTGCACGCAAGGCCTGGTGCACGGCGCTGTGTTGGATATCGGCTGCGGGCTCGGCGACAACGCCATCTACCTGGCTCAGCAGGGCTTCACCGTCACCGCGCTGGACATCTCTGCGACCGCATTGATCACCGCCGAACGCCGCGCTCAGGCCGGCGGGGTGAACGTCACGTTCGCGGTAGCTGATGCCACCAAGCTCGACGGCTACACCAACGCTTTCGACACCGTCATCGACAGTGGCATGTTCCACTGCCTCGACGAGGACGGCAAACACAGCTACGCCAGGGCCGTGCACCGGGCTACCCGCGCCGAAGCCACCCTGTTACTCAGCTGCTTTTGCGACGCAAATCCATCGGACGCCGAACATCCGGTACCGGTGGTGTCCGAGCTAACGCTGCGGGAAGTGCTGGACGGTGCGGGCTGGGACATCGCGTCGTTGGAGACAGCAACCGTACGTCGCGAACGAGACGGCGGCGAGATCGAATGGGTATTTTGGCGCGTTCGTGCTACCCGACGTAGGTTGACCCTACCGTGTTGACCCGTACCCAGGCATCCGCCGCCGTCGAGCTAATCGGCTGGCGCTTGTTGTTTGGTTGTCTCGCGGCGTCCGTCCCGGTTCCCTCGATGCATCGCGGCCTCGAAGTTGCCGCGTTAGCGGGGGCAGCGTGCGCCGATGACGCCGATGATCATTTGCGGATAGACGTGCGCAGTGATCACGTTGAAATGGTCCTACAGACAAAGGCAAGCGGCAACGTCACTCAGCGCGACGTTGAACTCGCCCATCGCATCGCCGATGCCATTCGCGATGCGCGCCTGAGCATCGTCACACCACTGACCCAGGCAGATGCCCCTACGATGCGGCCGGTTCAGTCCATCGAGCTCGGTATTGACGCTCTAGATATCGCAGCGATCCGACCGTTTTGGAAGGCAGTTTTAGCCTACGTCGATGAACCCGGCACAGATGAGCCGAATGTGATTGTCGATCCGCTATCCCAAGGCCCGGCGGTCTGGTTTCAGCAGATGAACGCACCGCGCCCCCAGCGCAACCGGATCCACTTCGATGTCACGGTGTCCCACGAAGAGGCCCCGAGACGAATTCAGGCTGCGCTCGATGCGGGTGGCATTCTGCTCAGCGATGCCGCAGCCCGGTCATGGTGGGTACTCGCCGACGCCGAGGGCAACGAAATATGCGTATGCACATGGCAAGACCGAGACCCCACGTAACATCGCCAAGCCGCGCGGCGCGGCTACGTGAAGCATGCGGTATTCCTTGGCTCATCCGGGTGCAACACAGTAGTGGTCGTTTGCTGACAATGCCCGGTCGCCTTGCTGAACGCCCCCGGTATCGACACGAGCAAGCCCCTTCAATGCGCAGGCCAGGCACTGACTCAACCTGGTTGACGTCAACGAGCCCGTCATCGTCGGCAGACTCACTCGCTGAGCCGGAACTTCGCACGATCATGGGTTTACGCTCAAAATCTGGACTGCGCGAACAGATTTGGCAGCTGCAATATCTCCATACAGCCGATCCGGAGTCGGTTCCCCTGACCGTCACCGGACACCAGCGACGAATCTCTTTGCCGCAGAATCACCTTGGCGCATCAACGAATCGCGCAGCTTCGCAAGGAAACTAATAGCTTCGTTAATTATTCACCCAAGGCATAGGCAACTTCGTGCAACAAGAACCGGTTGAGCAAATTCACCTGCCCGCCCCTTGCCTCATCGTGCTCGGCGGTCTTCCCGGCACTGGTAAGTCGACCATCGCAGTCCCCCTTGCGCGCCGCCTGTCGGCGGCGTATCTGCGCATTGACACCATCGAACAATCACTGGTCAACTCCGGCGAACTGGGCGCCGCACCGCACGCCGTCGGGTATATCACCGGATATGCATTGGCGGCCGACCAACTACGCGTCGGCGCATCGACTGTCGTCGAGTGCGTCAACCCGCTCACCATCACCCGCGATGCTTGGTACCGAGTTGCCAACGAGCACGACTGCTGGATTGCCGAGATCGAGCTCATCTGTTCCAACCTCAATGACCACCGTCGTCGCGTCGAAAGCCGTTCATCGGATATTCCTGGCCTGGTGCTACCTACCTGGCAACAAGTTCTTGATCGGCACTACGCACCGTGGGACCGCGATCATCTCGTCATCGACACCAGCATCACGAGCGTTGAGGCCAGCGTTGCGATCATCCACCAGCACATCATCGACACTACGGGCAGAGCCTGACTTAACCGCACAGCATCTCCAATAATGTTGAGCTGCTGATGAATCCGCAAACAACATCGCGGCGATCAGAGCAGGGCAGTGCCCCGAAAGCAGGTAGTGGTGTTTCCGCCGACCCAGACGGTTCCGTCGGAATCGGTGGTTATGGTGACTTGTCCGGCTCGGCCTAACCGTGTCCCTTGGGAAACTGTGTAGTTCGGTGGTGCGGTGCCAGTGTTGATCAGCCACTGGGCGACTGCGGCGTTCATGCTGCCACACACCGGATCTTCGGCTACCCCGACGCCGGGGGCGAAGGTGCGTAGTTCAAAGGCATATTCCGAGCCCGCCGGGTAGGCACCTATCGCGCCCACCATGGCTGACGGTATCTGCGCGAAATCCGGTTCCAGGTCGAGGACTTCGCGGGCCGTAGCAAGCTGCACTACCGCCCATCCCGGACCGTTATCGACCCATTGATGGGAGAGCACCTGATCGCGGTGAATCCCGAATGCCGCAACGATCTGCGTGAAGTACTCGTCATCGAGATCACCCGCGCGCCGAGTAGGTGGGGCAGCAAACGATAGGCTGCCGTCTTGGCGACGCACCTCGATGAGCCCGGCCCCGCACTCCTGCACAACACTGTCTTTGGCGTCTGCATTACGCGAGTTTGCTTGGTGCTCAAGCCAGGCATGCGCCGAGCCCAGGGTGGGGTGACCGGCGAACGCCAGCTCGCCGCCGGGGGTAAAGATCCGTAACATGTAGTGGGCTTTGGGGTTTCGCGGCGGTAGCACGAATGTCGTCTCCGACAGGTTGGTCCAGCGGGCGACCCGCTGCATTGTCTGGTCGTCCAATCCGGTCGCATCAAGAATGACGGCAACCGGATTGCCCAGATACGGCGTTGTCGAGAACACGTCGACCTGAACGAAATCGTAAGAGCGGGCCACGAAGTCAAACAATAGGAACTGCGGTGCTGCGGCGACGGCGTTGGGGGGTACCCAGTTGGTGATCGAAGGTTTCTCAGCATTGTTGTGCGGCGTGGCGGCAGGCGCGTAGTAGGACTTGAAGTTCGCTGGTGAGCTGGCCTGGGCGCACGGCGAGGTATGCGGGGAGAGTTGGGGTTGGATGGTGGATCCGGCAAAACTTGACGCCGGGTGCGATCGTGCGGCTAGCTTCGGTGGCGTAGTAGACGGTCCAGGTCGGCGGGCCAGCGGCGATGGCCGCCAGGGTGTCTTGGCCGGTGCTAAATGGTGGGCCGAACGTCGGCGCGAAACCCGCTGCGGCGCAGCTATCGATGACCGTTACATACAGCGGGCCGTTGCGTTCGCGAGTTGCTAGGCGCAACGGCAGTTCACCCAGTTCAGCGAGGGTGACCTCCCCGCTCTGGGCGAGGGGGTGGTCGGCGGGCAGTACGGCAAGCAGCTCGTCGTTCCATACATGGATGGCCCGCAGATCGCTGGCCTCAGGTAGCGCGCCGTGCAGCAGGGCGGCGTCTAGGACGCCAAGGCGGACTTGCCGAAGGCGCGTGACGAGTGGGACTGAGCAGAGTTCAAGGTGCGCGGCGGGGGCGGTGGTGTTGAAGAGTTCCAAGATGGCGTCGAGTCGGCTGCCCAACCCGGTCGTTGTGCCGAGCCGCACGGTGCGATGCCGCTCGTGGCGCAGGTCATCCAGATCGATTCGGGCCTGTTCGACGGCGGCGAATATTTGGCGCGCATGGGGAATTAATCGCCTGCCTGCTTCGGTCAGGGTGACGGTTCGTGTGGTTCGGTCGAAAAGATCGATCCCCAGCTCACGCTCAAGGCGCCGGATCTGCTGGCTTACCACGGACTGGACGGTCACCAAGCGTTCGGCAGCGCGCCCGAAATGCAGTTCTTCAGCGACCACGAGGAAGTGCTGTAGCTGCCGGAGTTCCACGCCAACCAGTCTATTGATCGCGTAGTGCGATCAATAGGGTCGCGGATTGGTCGTTGAACAACCACATCGGCACCGGGTTAGCTGAAACGACAGAAACGCAGATAAGAACGGGGTAATGATGCCGATCATGGCCGTGGCGGACACGCAGATCTATTACGAGGATGCCGGCAGCGGTCCGGCGCTTCTGCTGTTACACGGTTGGGGTACAAGTGCACGCGTATGGCATGCGCAGCAGGCAGAATTTCGGTCTGATCACCGCGTCGTCTCGATCGATTGGCGTGGTTGCGGGCGATCAGAGCATCCCGCAACCGGCAACGATATTCACACGGTGGTTGCCGACCTCGTCTCGGTGATCAACACCGTGGGAATCGAGCGGCCGGTTGTGGTCGGATCATCGATCGGTGCGGTGTTTGCTACTGAACTGGCCCTGGCTCATCCGGATCTGGTTGCGGCCGTGGTTGCTGTCAGCGGTCCAGCGTATTGGTCAGCGCAGGCCCTGGACCTCGACAGCATTGTGTGGCAACTGCGCAACCGACGGGCCGAGTTCCTTTCCCAGTGGGTCCCGAACTGGTTGGCCCCCGGATCGTCGCCGGCTCTGGTGGATTGGACTGTGCGTCAACTCCTGGACGCCGCACCATATATCGATGACCAGTTCATCGCGTTGTCGTCTTATGACCCCAGGCCGCAGCTCGGTGACATCGGGGTCCCTGTCCACTACATTCACGGTGAACTCGATGCGGAGATTCCCGTCGCCGTCGCGCAGGACTGCGCAAGCCGAACCCCGGGCGCCCACCTTGCGGTGCTTGCGGGTTGCGGGCACCTGCCGCATCAGGAACGACCAGCCGAGTTCAACACAATCTTGCGCCGCCTAGTTAGTGAAATCCTCAAGCCCGCTCTGGTGGGGTGATCTGGTCTAGTCGGCCTGCGCAAAGGTGCAGCCAGCGGTCTGGTTTGAGGTCGATGAGAAACCGTTGGTCGTGGCTGACCACGATCAAGGCACCTTGGTAGGACCGCAGGGCGCTTTGCAGTTGAGCAACACTGTGTAAGTCGAGATTGTTGGTGGGTTCATCAAGCAGCAGCAGTTGCGGCGCGGGTTCGGCGTTGAGTACACAGGCCAGGGTGGCGCGTAAGCGTTCACCACCCGATAACGCACTCACCAGCAGGTGCGCCCGCGGGCCTGGGAACAGGAACCGCGCCAATCGGGTCATGCGTTCAGCGTGGGGTAGGTGGGGCGCGAACGCGGCGAGGTTATCGGCGACGGTTCGGTCGGAGTCAAGGATGTCGAGGCGTTGGGTTAGGTAGGCGATGCCGCCGTCGACGCGGGTGATGCGGCCGCTTGTTGGTTGCTGGCCGCTGATGGCGTGCAGCAGAGTCGATTTGCCGGCGCCGTTGGGTCCAGTCAGTGCGATGCGTTCGGGGCCGCGGATGGTCAGGGTGATGCCGTCGCCGGCGAACACCGGTTGGCCACCACGCTGTAGTTGAATGTGCTCGCCGGAGAAGATGGTTCGTCCGGCTGGAACCTGCGTGTCGGGTAGGTCAACGTTGATGGTCGGTTGGTCGCGCAAGGCGCGGCTAGCCTCGGTGACCCGAGTGTGGGCGGCCTCGATGCGGGCGGCGTGGGTTTGATCGCCGCGGCCGGCCGACTCCTGGGCCTGGCCTTTGCGTTTATTGAGCAGGATTTTCGGCACACCAGCATCTTGACGGCCACGCTCGGCGGTGCTGGTACGCCGGGCAGCGCGTTCCCGGGCTTTCTGCCGATCAAGTTTTTGACGTTTGAGGTCGAGTTCGGCGTTACGCAGGTTCTGTTCGGCCAGCTGCGTCTCAGCGGCCACGGCTTGCTCGTAGTAGCTGTAATTACCTCCATAGCAACGGATTTCATCGATGGTTAGCTCGCAGATGGAGTCCATGTGTTCCAGCAACGTCCGGTCATGGCTGGCCACCACCAAGCAGCCACTGTAATTGTCTAAAGCCGTGTACAGCCGGCGACGGGCGCCGAGGTCTAGGTTGTTGGTCGGTTCATCGAGCAACAGCACATCGGGCCGCTTGAGTAATTGGGCAGCCAGACCCAGCGACATGATCTCCCCGCCAGACACACTGCCCAACGATCGGTCCAAGCCGAGATGGCCCAAGTCCAGCCGATCCAGCAGGGCATCGATCCGCTCGGCGATGTCCCAATCCTCGCCGATTATGGTGAATATCTCCTCGCGGGCATCCCCGGCATGCAGCGCATCCAACGCTGCTAACACCTCGGCAACGCCAAGCACCTCGGCCACCGTCACATCGGTAGCCAGCGGCAGATTTTGCGGCAAATAACCCAGCACCCCCGGCGTGGACACACTTCCCCCGCTGGGCACGAGCTGGCCGGCGAGCAACTTGAGCAGTGTGGTCTTGCCCGCCCCATTCGGGGCGACCAGGCCGGTGCGGCCCACACCAGCAACAAACGACACGTTCTCCAGGACGGGTGTGCCGTCTGGCCAGGAAAAAGACAGATTAGAACAAACAATAAATGCAGACATGAAAGTCCTTGCAAGAGAAGGGACTAGACCAAAGCGGAGGTGTGAGAACAGAGCTCACACAAGCCTCACGCAGAGATGTCAGTGCCACCTTCCATACCGGTAAGGCTAACACGCCACCACCCCTACTGGCCGGCCCGTAGTCTGCCCCCTATGGAACTCAACCTGTCCGTCGACGAAGTCCTGACCACCACCCGCTCGGTGCGTAAACGCCTCGACCTGGACAAGCCGGTGTCACGTGCAGTGCTCATGGACTGCCTAGACCTGGCGTTGCAGGCGCCCACCGGTTCCAACGCGCAAGGCTGGCAATGGGTGTTTATCGAAGATGCCGACAAGCGCAAAGCGATCGCCGACATCTATCTGGCTAACGCGCGAAACTACTTCGACATGCCCGCACCGCAATACCCTCCAGGGGATACTCGTGGTGCTCGTATGGAGCGTGTTCGTGATTCGGCGAGCTATCTGGCCGAGCACATGCATGAGGTTCCGGTGCTGATGATCCCTTGCCTGCAGGGGCGTGTCGAGCAGGCGCCGCTCGGGTTCAGTGCATCGTTTTGGGCGTCGCTGTTCCCGGCGGTCTGGAGCTTTTGCCTGGCATTGCGCTCCCGGGGATTGGGTTCCTGCTGGACGACGCTGCACCTGCTCGACGACGGGGACCGACAGGCGGCCGAGATCCTGGGCATTCCGCATGATCAATACAGCCAGGGCGGGCTATTGCCGATCGCCTACACCAAAGGCACCGATTTCCGCCGGGCCAAAAGATTGCCCGCCCAGACCGTCACGCACTGGAACACCTGGTAAACAGCGCCCGTCCGCGTAGGCCAAGATTAGCCAGGTCTAGCTTGCTGAGCTTTGGTTGATGTTTCTGGTGTGGTTGAGCAGAGTCCTGAGGATGGCCTCGGTGTGTGTCCACAGCAACGATCCACCCGCGTCGGCGAGTAGGTGTCGACGCGCGGATGGGATCATGGCCGATAGTGATTGCCCGTGGTCGGGGGAGTGCCCCGGACTGGCGGCGTAGCGTCCACACCAAAAATCGACGGCGGCGGTGATATGAGCGGGGTCAAAGCCCCAGCGGCTCATCGTCAACATAGTGTCGCGGGCATAGCCCGCCGGGCCTTGACGAAATGCCTCCTCCATCGCGCACCGAAAAGCTTGCTCGAAAACCGGATCGGTGTAAACACGGCAATCCATGGCAGAGCTGTTGGTGATGATCAGATTCCACAACATCTGGACGCTGCCGAAGGCAGCAAACGACGCCTCAGCAGTAGCGGGATCGGCCGCGACAGCGTCCACCATGGCCTTGACTTGCGGTATGAGGGAATCCGCGAAGCGCGGATGAGCCAGTTCGTCGGTGCCCGAAACCACAGCGACAGCATCGACAAGGCCGTGGTAAGCCAACGCCAAAGCAAAGGGTGCCCCTTGGGAAAATCCCACCACCACCGGCGTGGACAAAGTTCGGAGCGCGATGAGCTGCTCGATGTCACTAGCCCAGCTCGACAAGGTCCGGCCAGGGTTTAGTCGGCGATCACGAGCGCGGCGGAGCCAGGCGATGTGGGTCGTCGCCATTGGGGTTAGAATCAGAGGCGCCCAGACCGGGTCGATCCACACTGATGAGCCGGATTCCGGCCGTGTCGATGAATCGTCCACCGAATCCAAGCCGCCGGCTGGTCGCCGACCCCGGGCATAACAACACCACGGCGCCGTCGACCGGTCCCCACTCCGCCCAGCCCAGCCGCCTACCGTCACCAAGCTGGACCTGACCAAACCTGGCAGGTTCGCGCACACCGTAATCCACGATCATCAAGTATCAGGGGTTTTATCGCCCGCCCAGACTCAGGCCGCCATCGACACCCAGTGTCTGGCCGGTGATGAATCCGGCATCCTCAGACAGCAGGAATTGCACTGCGGCGGCGACATCGTCAGGGGTGCCCAGCCGACGCGCGGGGACCCCGGCCAGCACGGCGTGTTCGGCGTCGCTGCCGGGAGGGTGACTGCGATGGAACAGTTCGGTGCTGATCGGGCCCGGGGCGACGGCATTGACGGTGATGCCGTCGGCCGCAAACTCAAGGGCCCAGCTGCGAGTACAACCCACCAGAGCACTTTTAGCCGCCGAATAGGCGGTACGGTCACGGGCCCCGTAGATGGCGCGGGAGGCGATGTTGACGATGCGCCCGAAACACTGACGACGCATCGTAGGCACAAAAGCTTGGACGATCTGTATCGCCGCATAGACGTTGACGGCCATCACCTGCTGCATAGTGGCCAGGTCGAGTTCTTCGATTGATTGTGGGGCGGCGATGCCCGCGTTGTTCACGATATGCAGGACCGTGTGCTTGGAGCGCACCTGGTCGATGACAGTCGCGGTGGCGGCCGGATCGGCCAGATCGCACGCGTAAAAGATTCCCGGGAATATCTCCGGCGTGGAGCGAGCAATGCCGATGACCGTGTGGCCGGCTGCGGTGAGTCGCTGGCTGATCGCAGCGCCGATACCGCGCGTGGCACCGGTGACCAAAATGTCAGGCATAACATCCTTCGAAGGGTCGTGTTGGGTGTCGCTATTTTTGCAAACGCTCCGACACCAGATGGTCTCGTACTTGTGATCACCACTTTGGTTTGGTTGCGGTGTAAGGGGTTTGGCCGGTTTACCGTATGAACTATGGCCAATGCTGCGATCACCAAGGAAGCACGTCGGGTGGCCCGCGAGCGTCGCCAGCACCAACACCTGCAAGATGGTCTGACGCTGCGTGCGATGCGCGAACGAGGGGAGACCCTACGAGAAATTGCTCGGATGGCCGGCGTCGCGGAAAAGACAGTGCGTGAATTGATCAAGAACACTGACGCGACATCAAGCGGCAGCCAACAGAAACACCCGGCGACGCACTCGGATGTGAACCACGGTCAACCTGCGACTCGCAACAACATCGTTGCCAACGTCGTTCTTTAGATGTTGGGCCCGGTCAGGTTTTTGAGGTGTTGTTGGCCGGTTGGGGTGATCGTGATGCTGCGCGGGGTTTTTCCCTTGGTGATCCATCCGTGTTCGAGCAAATAGCGGGTGAGGGCGCTGCCGTGTGGTCCGGCGAGGTGATGGGCTTGTTCGGTCCAGTCGACGCAGTAGCGCAAAGTTAGGCTCGTATCAAGAAGTCGGTGGGACAGCCCCCACTCAGCCAGGGCTTTCGCACCGTCATCAGTTAATCGATAGATGTGCGTGCGGCCCGGCGCGGAAAGACAATCCATGCTGTTGTCGGGGTGATGCAGTCCGTCGTGACCGGTGACCCATCCATGGGTGATCATGCCGGCAAACAGGTTCACTCCGAGTTGCCCGGCAAAATGCCCATAACAGGTTCGGGCAACCCGTAGCGCATGAGCACGGGTATGTTCCCGCAGCGAAGTGATGGGTTGGCGGGGCGCCAGCCGGGCCAGGGCTTCTAACACGCCTTCAACGTGCGGGGTGGCCAGCCGGTAGTAACGATGCCGCCCGTGTTGCTCAACGCCGACCAAACCTTGGGCCAGCAAGTGCGCCAAATGGTTACTGGCTGTGGCGGCGGCAACGCCGGCTTCGTGAGCGAGTCGTCCCGCCGGTAAGGCTCGCCCGTCGGCCAGGGCCAGCAAGATTCGGATGCGCCGCGGGTCAGCGAACGCAGCCGCCACCGCCGCCAAGTTCGGCTCGCCACCACCTGACCGATCCATACCGATGACGATACGACCAAACAATTTCGATGCCGGTCGAAATATCGCGGGTGCATCCTCGTGGACATGGACATGAAGAAAAACGCCACCGGACCAACTGATGCGGCAGCCATTGAGGCGGTGACCCGGGTATGGGAGCAGGCTTTGGCCAATCATGACGCCGAAGCCCTGTTGGCCTGCTATGCACCCGATGCCACGTTAGAAAGCCCCGTGGCCGCTCACCTCTTGGGCGGGCGTGGCATCTGCCGTGGCCATGACGAGCTTCGCCGGTTGATTACCGCGGTAGTCGCCCGAACTCCCGACGAGCGGCACTACCACCGCGGTAGCTTTTTCACTAACGGGCATCGGGTGATGTGGGAATATCCTCGGCACACCCCGGCCGGTGAGCAGATGGACTTCGTCGAAGTGATGGAGATCGAAGACGGCCTCATCGGCGCCCACCGGGTCTACTGGGGCTGGCGTGGCATCCAGATATTGGCCAACGATCAATACCACCGCCCACCTCATTGAGGCAAACAGAGATATCGAATTATGTTGTTACCGAAGTCGGTTCGTCAGTTCCTAGGCGTGTTCGGCGAGGATTTCACCGATAACGTGACGGGCGTTGTCGGCCAATAGCGGGTTGGTGGTCCGGTAGTAGGGGAGCGCCACGAGTGCGACCGACAGGGCCCAGCCGCGGCCACTCGCCCAGGCATGCTCATCGACGGCCAGGGTGGTGCGGAATTGTTCTCGCGCGGCTGCAGGTAGGAGGTTCCAGGCGGGGATCAGGTCGATGCTGGGGTCGCCGACACCCATCAGCCCGAAGTCGATGACACCGGTCAGCCGGCCTTGCGTGGTCAGGAGGTTGAACGGGGACAGATCACCGTGAAACCACCTCGGCGGCCCCACATAGGCCGGGACGCGCAGGGCGTCCTCCCAAGCGCAAGTCGCCGCATCGACGTCGATCAGCCCGTCGAGATCGGCCAGTGCGGTACGAACCTGCTGATCCTGGACCGCCAGCGCCAAGCCCCGATACGCCGGTGGCCCTGCGGTGGGGTCGATCCCGCGCAGCGCAGTGATGAAGCCCGCGAGATCCGCAACCAGCCCAACAGGGTCGCACAGTCGGCCGACTGTTGGGTTTTCTCCGTCCACCCAACGACAGACCGACCAAGGCCATTCCAAGCCTTCTCCCGGGATGGCTAAACCCACCGGGACGGGACACGATACCGGTAAGTGCGGGGCGAGTTGGGGCAGCCAATGTTGTTCGGTGCGTAGGCTTTCCACAGCCCAGCCGATCCGGGGAATCCGCACAGCCAGGTCATCGCCGAGCCGATACATGGCATTGTCGGTTCCCACGGAAGGGACCGGGGCCAGCGGCAAATTCGCCCAGTGCAGGAACTGGGCGTAGAGCAGACGACGCACCAGGTGCTCATCGATGTGCACCTCATCGTCGTGCATCTTGGTGACGACGGTTGTGGCGCAGTGCTTTTCGAAGCGGATGCTGCCGTCCGGCAGATCCTGCACAGCTGTCCAACCGAGCCTGCGATAGAAACCGGGCGCGCTACTGGCGGCGTTAGTGGTCAGCCAAATCGTTGCATGCCATTCAAACAGGAACGCTTCAGCGCGCTGCATCAACAACCGCCCCAGCCCGCACCCCTGGCACTGGGGACGGATGAAACAGGCAAAGACACTGCCGGCCTGCACGTCCGCCATCGCAAAACCCGCGGCCGTCCCGTCAACCTCGGCGATCCACAAACAAGGAGAGGCCGCCAACAAGGCCAGCACCGCCGCTTTGGTAATCCCACGCTCAACGAGTTGCGGGTAGGACAAATGATTTTTAGTCACGCTGGTGCGGATCTCAAAGACAGCGTCGATGTCAGCCACCTCAGCAATCCTGACCACCAACCGATCCCCGTCAACAACACAATGAGCGGCCTGCACCCCATACCCAGGAGTGCATGATCGCCGCAATCGTGACATCAAGACATCCTCGCAAGCCGACCATCGGCCGATTTCGGCTACTCCTGGGGGAACCTCAGACAGCAATCGCTTTTGGCCAACAAGCAGGAGCACAGATTCCGGGGTCAAGTGTGCGTCGGTAAAGACCTGAGCGCTGTTTCGACTTCATGAATGTCTCGTTCGTTGCATGGGTCCAGCGCTGTTCGTCGACGTCGCGGTGGATAACAGTTGCAGATGGTGGTGTCGACGTATGACTCGCCGTCGATTGTGCAGCTGTCGGCATCTGGACCGCGCTGATGCGGCAGCAGTCCTGCGCTAAGGCGTAGATTGTCTACCCTTACCTTCTCGATCCGAATAGCGATTCCTACAAGATGACGGATATTAATACCTTAAAAGTAAGAGAACCCGGCGATTTGACCGACTAGGGTCATTCATATGCCTACGCGATACACCGGTTTACCACCTGAGATCGGTGGGGCCCCACTGCGTACCATCCGTGCACGCGCTGTGACTGTCTATGCCCAACCGCATAAAGAACTCGCCCGCCTACAAGCCCGCGGACTTCTTCATCGACTTGCATCAGGTTTCTATGCGGTTGTGCCCCAAGACCGTTTGGGCCGTGACTGGCGGCCAACCTTGGAAGGCGCTGCAGCGGGCATCGGCGCAGCCGAGTTCGGCATGGGTCGGTACGCCTTGATGGGTCTTACGGCGGCACGGCTGCACCGGGCGATTCCACGCGCCATTGCGGTCGCTGTCATCGCCGCGCCACGTCGACGCGAGACCATTCGACTCACCGACCGCCTCGCCAGTATCCGATTCCTCGTCCGCGATATTGACACCTTGCAGGTGGAGATGATGCAGACCGACCTTGGGAGCTGTCTGGCCACCTCCCCGGAACAGACCGTGCTCGATCTTGCTCATCTACCCAATATTGGCGAGTTGGAAGCCGAGGCTACCGAAGCGATCGATGCCCTACTGTCGCGATGCGATCTTGAGCTGATGGCACAGATCGCCGCAACGCAACGGCTAGGCCGAGCCTTCAATCGGGTACGCAGGATGACAGCGTGACAGCCGGCGGTTTCGAACTCCGCCAAGAAGATCTAGACCGCGAAGCCGCACGTTTTGGCGCCGCCGACGATCAGGTGCGACGCGACCACGCAATTTCACACATTCTTGGGGCTATTTCCTCGCATCTGCGTCAGGACGTCATCTTCTTCGGCGGAACGGCGTTAAGTCGCACGCACCTGGTCCATGCGCGGCTCAGCGAAGACATCGACCTCATCGCCCGCGGTAAGCGCAGCCAAATCGCCAATCGGCTGGTGAGCGCTATCAACATGGCGTTACTACGACCCTATGGCCGCCTATCGTGGTCGCCATCATTGACAACTCACGATGTCGAGCCAGCCATTATCGAGACCGCCACCGGTCTTTCGATCAGGGTGCAGTTGCTCGACAAACATGGTTATCAGCCGTGGCCAACCGAGCTGCGCGATATCGAGCAACGCTACCAAGACGCACCGCCTGCGACGCTGATCGTGCCGACCATCGAATCCTTCGTCGGATGGAAGACCACTGCGTGGCACATGCGGGGCGCTTCCCGAGATCTCTACGACCTATGGGCGCTTGCGCAAGCAGGAGCAATCACCGCTAAGGCCGCCGACTTATTCGCAAAACATGGAACAACCGGAAATCGGCCCAGCGAGTTTATCTTCGCCAAGGCACCCAGCCAGGAGCAGTGGCAGGCTTCTCTATCCGGACAGACACGCCTAGAAGTGACCGCAGCCGAGGCGCTCGCCGTGGTGCGCAATGCGTGGGCCAGCGCCCTCGGTGAGAACTGGCCATCGTGAACCGCCGACACCCTCACCAGGCCCGTCCCAGTCCGTCGAATTGCGTTTCCTGCCATAATCAGCAAACACGGAAAAAACGGCCCGGATCGAGTCGAGCCGCCTAGCCAGATCGATAGCAGTCATCGATTATTCATCGGTTATGACCGCGAATCAACCGGAATCAGTGCGACTCATCCGACCCATAAACGCCCCAAGTTCCTTGCCGCACAAGCAATAACCAGCAATTTCAAGGACCAACAAGAACTCCGGACCGCAAATCCGTTGGTCGGGGGTTCGGCCTTGCCCTATGTCAGAGGCTGTTTTGTGTTTCAAAGTGCGCTGAGTCATCGATTATTTATCGGTTATGGGAGCTGGCCACTCGGCTATCGGGGGGTCACATGAGCCCCTTCGCCTCTAGACAAATTAGGATGCTGGCACCAGTTCCCGCTGGCGACGTCGACAATAGATTAGGTTGCGCCGATGCAAGATTTGCCAACACGTGGACCTTTGCACGGCAAAGTCGCACTCGTTACCGGCGCGGCCCGCGGTATTGGTCGTGCGCACGCGGTGCGACTGGCCGCAGACGGTGCCAACATCATTGCGCTTGACATCTGTGACCAAATCACGACGGTGCCGTATCCGCTGGCCACGCCAACCGATCTCGCGGCCACGGTGCAGCTGGTGCAGGACACCGGTGCGCGCATCGTTGCTTGCCAGGCCGACGTCCGGGACCAAGATGCCTTACGGGCGGCGGTGCACGCTAGGCTGGAGGAGTTTGGTCGTCTCGATATCGTGGTCGCTAATGCCGGTGTATCTCCGTTGCAGGCCGGCGACGACGGTTGGCGCGACGCGATCGACGTCAATCTCACCGGTGTCTACCACACCCTGCAGGTCACAACACCCACCTTGATCTCGCAAGGCACAGGCGGGGCGATCGTGCTCATCAGTTCAGCTGCGGGCTTGGTTGGCATGGGTAGCGATAACGATCCAGGGTGGATTGGCTACACCGCCGCCAAACACGGGGTCGTCGGCTTGATGCGGGTTTATGCGAATCTGCTTGCACCGCATAGTATCCGAGTGAACTCGGTGCATCCTTGCGGCGTCGACACCCCAATGATCAACAACGATTTTCACCGACAATGGATGGCAACCACCGAGACCGAAGCGCAACCCGACTGGAGCAACGCGCTACCGGTTGAGCTGGTACAACCGGAGGATATTGCCAATGCAGTGGCCTGGCTGGTCTCTGATCAGGCCCGCTATGTCACCGGTACCGCCTTGCCGGTCGATGCCGGTTTCGCCAATAAGCGGTAGCTGATGCCCCCAGCCGATCCCGATCAGCTGGCCACGATGACTGCTGTGATCACCGGTGCGGCCAGTGGTATTGGCCGTGCGCTCGCCGAGGCGCTCCACGCTCAAGGTGCCCGGCTGGTTTTGGCCGATATCGATGCTGATGCGGTAACGGAGACGGCTGATCGGTTGGGTGCCAGGTGCGTGGTGGCTGATGTTGCCGATCCGGCGGCGATGGATGAGCTGGCCGCGCAGGTACCAGATGCGCGGCTGGTCTGTCTGAACGCTGGGATACTCGGACGTTCACTGGGCGCACCCTGGGAGGTTTCCCCCGACGATTGGGAGCGTGTGTTTGCTGTCAACGTTGGTGGCGTGGTCAACGGCTTGCGTGCCTTCGTACCCGCTTTGTTGGCGCGCGGTGAACCGGCGCATGTGCTGATTACGGCTTCATTAGCCGGCTTGGGCGTGTTCCCGGGTGGGGGAGCGTACGGGCCCTCCAAGCACGCGGTGACCGCTATCGCACAACAAGCAGCGCTGATGCTGGCTGACACGCCAGTGCGGGTGCATATGATTTGTCCAAGCTGGGTTGCCACGGGCATGTCGACTCAAGGGATTGATCCGGCGTGTGTTGCCCGGGAAACACTGCAAGCTCTCGATGAGGGTATTTTCGCCGTTATTCCTGACGAATGGAAACCAGCTCTCGCCGCACAATGCGGCCGGATCATTTCCGGGCAGTGGCCTACACCCCCTGTCCCGTCGGTTGGTTCCTAAACAGAGCCGGCACGTGTGCCGCTGATGTACAGCTGGTCAGCGAACGGTTTCTCGCCGTCGGTAGTTGACGCAAATCTGTTGGCGGCGAACAGATCACCGATGCTGGTGGCGGTGATTTCCCATCTGCGGGCACAGCGGTGAGACTTGACGGTGGTTGCTGAAGTAGAGACGTTAACGGGGTCCTGGTCGAGAGTAGGTGCCCGGAGCTATCCGTGGGAGGATTCCGACGGCTGCCCGCAGTGCGCCGCCGGATGGGTTGTCGCACTGGTCGTCTCGGGAGATGGTGAAGTTCATTGCGCGCACCGAGAAA
>JAIENC010000008.1 GCA_019751635.1 Mycobacteriaceae bacterium | reverse complement strand
AACGCCATATTGCGCTGCTCAGATATCTGCAACAACGCTTTGGCGCGCTGGAGCTGGGTTTGCAGATGATCGACGAGTTGTTTGCGTCCCACCGGGGTGTCAGTGCTGGGGGCGATTGCGGCCACTCCGGCGTGGGTGTCCTCGATGACCGTGTCCATACCGCTTCGACCGCCGGCCGCCGCATCGGCGCTGCCACCTAAGCCGGTAGTTGTGCCCTCATCAGCGTCGATCACCGAATCCAGCGTTGTGATTTGCCCACCGCTGGCCGCCACATAATTTGACCCGCCCGCACCACTCCACGTCTGTGTTGCCTCATTGTTGGCTTGCGACACCGCATCACGGCCACCGTCGAGTTCACCGGTGCTGTTCCATCCGCCCAGCGCCGGTGCTGCACCAAACAACCGTTGAGCGTCACCGAGCACCTGGCCGACTCCGTGCACCAGCGTATCCAGCGACATGCTCCGCAGTATCACCCATCCGGATCGGCACCGGCCACCACCAGCGCCAAGGTTGGGCCGGTGGGGGACTAGGAGTTTCACCGGATTCGTCAAGCTCTGCATGGCCGTGGAGATTAGGACGAGGTTGACCGCAACCGGGGGACTTTGAATGTGTCGCGGCTTTATATCAGTGCTCGAAGTGACCAACTACTGTCTTGAACGTTGTTGTTGCTTCGTGGTTTTGGAGGCTGTTGGTGACCGCTGTTATCACGGGTGCGGCCAGTGGCATTGGTCGTGCGCTAGCCGAGGCGCTCCATGCTCAAGGCGCCCGATTGGTTTTGGCCGATATCGATGTTGATGCGGTAGCGACAGCCGCCCGACTGGGCGACGCCACTTACGTGGTGGCCGATGTTGCCGACCCGGCGGCGATGAACAAGCTCGCCGTGCATGCACCAGATGCGCGGCTAGTTTGTTTGAACGTGGGGATTGTCGGACGTTCGCTGGGCGTCCCCCTGGGAGGTTTCCCCCGACGATTGGAGACATGTATTCGCCGTCAACGTCGGTGGCGTGGTCAACGGCTTGCGGGCTTTTGTGCCAGCCTTGTTGGCTCGGGGTGAACCGGCGCATGTGCTGATCACGGCCTCACTAGCCGGACTGGGCGTGTTCCCGGGCGGGGGAGCGTACGGGCCATCGAAACACGCGGTGACCGCTATCGCGCAACAAACAGCATTGATGTTGGCCGACACGCCGGTGCGGGTGCATATGGTTTGTCCGAGCTTGGTTGCCACGGGCATGTCCGCTGAAGGTGTTGACCCGGCATGGGTTGCCAGGGAAGCGCTGCAGGCGCTCGATGAGGATGTCTTCGCCGTTATTCCCGATGAATGGAAACCGGCTCTCGTCGCACAATGTGACCGGATCATTTCCGGGCAGTGGCCTATACCGCCTATCCCGAGGGGGTAACGGGTGTCCAGTCCTGGCTTTCCGGTAGGAGGCAGGCGGCGGTCAGGCTGATGAGTACGAGGATTGCCATCATGGCTCCGATGGCCCAGCTGCCGAATGCGGTAAGTAGTGCGCCGGAGATGAGTGGTGGGACCGCACCACCGACGATGCCGCCGAGGTTGAACACTAGTCCGGCACCGGTGTAGCGGTAGCGGGTGGCGAAGATTTCTGGGATGAACGACGCTAATGGTCCGTACGACACACCGCAGATCGCGTAGGTGCCGGTGATCCCGACCGCGAGTAACACGGCTGATCTGGAATTGAGCAATGGAAGTACAGCGAAGGACCACGGTAGAGCCAGGACGAATCCGAATCGGATGATGCGCCGCCGGCCTAGCGTGTCGCACAAGCTGGCCGAGACGGCAGTGAACGCCATCATTGCCAACCCGCCGAGCACACCGACCCCCAGGACCAGGTTGCGTGGATACCCAAGGTGAGTGTTGGCGTAGCCCATCAGATAAGTCCCGGCCATGAAGCCCAACGTGAAAGGGGCGAACATGACTGCGGTTGCAAGAATGACTTGGCGCAGTTGGTGACTGAGCAACTCCCGCAGAGGCGCTTTCGGCGTGATGTTGTGCTGTTTTTCAGCAACGAATACCGGTGTTTCGGCGATATTGAGCCGCACGTAGAGCGCTACCACGACCAGCACTGCGCTGATTAAAAACGGCAGGCGCCATCCCCAAGCCAGAAAAGTCGGGCTCTTCTCACCGATGGTGAAGTTGACCGATAGGAAGGCGACGCAGGCTAGTACGCCTCCAGCGCCGACACCGAGCTGGGTGAACATCCCGTACATTCCGCGTTTGCTGCTGGGTGCGTATTCCGCGCTCAGCAGTGCCGAGCCGGCCCATTCACCGCCAACGGCGAATCCCTGCAGCAGTCGCAGGGTGAGCAGCATCATCGGCGCGGCGATTCCGATCGATGCGGTCGAGGGAACCAGCCCGACAGCGACCGTCGACAGGCCCATGATGAGCAAGGTGGCCACGAGAGTCTTCTTGCGTCCGATCCGGTCACCGAAGTGCCCGAAAAATGCGGCCCCCAGGGGACGGGAAAGAAAAGCTACCGCGAACGTGGCGAATGAGACGACTGTCGCGATAGTAGGCCCCAGGTTCGGGAAGAATACGTGGGGGAACACCAGTGCCGCCGCGGCACCGTAAATTGAGAAGTCGTAATACTCGATTGCGGTTCCGACAAAGCTTGCTAGCGCTACACGTCTCATCGACGTGGACTCGCTGGGCTGAATCATCAGCTCTGACGATGCGGCCAAGCCGTGGATCATGTATCTGCCTCTCCCGCTGAACTGCCTACCTTGGCGTCGTTAGCGAGCGTCGTTGAGGTTGCATCATCCCACGGCGGGGCGCAGCACCAATTACCGTCGAAGGTTCAGATCGTCGCGAAATCGCCGTAGTAGTAGTCCTGGCTGGCTATGAAAGCTGTGCGATTTCTAGCTACTCGGTTTGATCGGAAGCCAATTGCGCGAGCAGTTCGTGATGGCCAAAGAGTCCTGGTAGCCCGCCAGTGTGCATCAGGATGACGTGCTGGCCAGCACGAATATGCCCGTCACGGACCTCCGCAATGAGACCGGCTAGCGTGCGACTGGCCTGACCCCGATCGGTTGATCCATGAGATCTGTACCCGTGTTGTAGGTCCACGGTTATGAGAGTTGAGGGCAGAGTGATCCCGAGGAGGTCACATGCCCCGTATGTACCCCGCTTCAGTCCGTCGGCAAATTGTTGCGCGGCTGCGCTCCGGTGAACCGGTGGCCGTCGTTGCGGCCGAGACCGGTGGCTGCCAGGCCACCCTGTTTCGCTGGAAGCGCCAGGCACTCATCGACGCTGGCGTGATCGAGGGCGTTCCCAGTGTGGAAGCCGACGAGCTGGCTGCCGCCCGCAAGCGCATTGCGGCATTGGAGGCGGAGCTGGCGCTGACCCGAGATGCCTGCGAGCTGTTCGACGCCGAGGCGGTGGTGCCCCCAAAACGCCGACGCGCGATCACTGAAGGGTTGATCGTGCGAGGACATTCAGCCCGATCTGCCTGCCGAGTAACGGGATTGACGCGTTCCTTGCTGCAGTACCACCGCAGACGACCCGTGCCAGACCGCGAGATCCGCCGCCTCATCGTGGCCGACACCATCACCCAGATCCACCAGCGTTCCCGCGGCACCTACGGGCGCCGGCGCATACGCGCCGCACTGCTGGCCGACTACGAGATGAACGTCAACCTCAAGCTGATCAACTCCATCATGAGCGAGCACGGCCTGTGCGGGCTGCCCAGACCCGGGCGACGCATCCCCAACCTCATCAAGGTCACTACCCCCGAGGACCTCGTAAATCGGCAATTCAGTGCGACTCGGCCCAACGAACTGTGGTGCACCGAGATCACCGAGCACCAGGCCCGCGACGGCAAGGTCTACGGCTGCGCGATCCTGGATTGTTTCTCACGGATGATCGTGGCCCGTACCTTCTCCACCACAGCCGACACCGCCTTGGTTAACAACGCGGTCAACATGGCCGCAGCCTACAGAAACCAAAGGGGTGCAACGATTTTGCATGCAGATCACGGCACGCAGATTGAATCCGCCCAGTTCACATCATGGAGTTTCGGGGAAAACGTGCGCCGGTGGGGTCTGTTGGCTTCGTTCGGCCCCGTAGGCGACTGCTACGACAACGCCGCCATGGAATCGTTCTGGGGCCGACTGCAGGTCGAGTTGCTCAACACCCGCAAATGGGCGACCACCCTCGAGCTGGCTGCGGCCATGGCCGATTACATCGACAACTTCTACAACGTCGAACGACGTTTTCTGGGGTTGGCTCAACTGTTGTGTGACGTTGCGTAGACCGGCGACACGGGTCGGTTCTGCAACAGATCTCCCGGGGTGTGGTGCTCGCGGCTGGTAGTGGTATTGCTGCCTGCCGCGAGAGGAGATCAGGGTGCGGGCATTTGCGGTGTGGTTGCCGTCCGGGGCGAGGTACTGGACGGTGCTTGACGAGGATCTGGCGGTGGTGGCCGAGGCGGACTCGTTTTTGCGTCATGTTCGGTTCGGCCGTGACGGCTCGGAGTTGACCACCAGGTCGTATGCGGGTGGGATCGCGTTGTTTCTGCGCTGGTGTGCCCGCACTGGCCGGCATTGGCATGACGGGGTGGCGGGGCTGGGGTTGTTCATTACGTGGCTGCGGCACGCCGGACCGCGGGCAAGCGGCGTTGATGTCGTGGCCGGTGGGCAGGTGCTGGTGGGGCCTGGTACTGAACCGGCGCGGGAGCCTCGACGGACCTCATACGCGTTGACGGACAGGGCCGTGGACCCTCCGATAGGGATGACAGCAGGACGATGCCCACTACGGCGCAGGTCTTTGACGACATCGGCTACCTGGCCAGCAAGGTCGCCTCCGTTGTCGGTGTCGACCCATACGATCGTGGCGCCGAACAGAGCGTCAAGGACCACGTTGCCACGCAACTATGTTCGACCGGACCCCTTGAGTACCAGCACGACTGGCATCCCCAGCCGAGCCCCCGCCGCAGCAGTAAGACGAGCGTGGTTGGACTGGGCAGCCCCACTGGTCACCAGCACCGACGCCCCATCGCGCAGCGCCTGCGCACATAACCACTCAAGTTTGCGGACTTTGTTCCCGCCACCGCCAAGACCGGTCAAGTCGTCACGTTTGACCCACAAATCGTCGGGAAGTAATCCGATAGCCACCGACAGCCGTGGAGCTGGCTCAAGCGGCGTAGGCCACGATCCCAACGACACTATCTCGTCTGCTACCACTGCCACACTTTAAAGGCCTCGGTCAGGCCGTGCGGCCAGGGCAAGTCGCAGACGAAGTGGTCGTCAATCCGGTGCTATCGGCCACCAAGTTAGCCACCAACTGTCACACGCTGGAATGAACTGGGTCCTGAATGTTCGGCGGAACCGGGACTAGCCGGCAAGTGTGCCGCTGATGTACAGCTGGTCAGCGAATGGCTTTTCGTCGTCGGTAGTTGAGGCAAGTCCGTTGGCGGCGAACAGATCACCGATGTTGGTGGCGGTGATTTCCCATCCGCGGGCGCAGAGGTGAGACGTGGCGGTGGTGCGGTTGCCGAAGTAGACCAGGCCAGTCAGATCGAGGTCGAAGCCGCGTTTGCGCCACTGGTCGGCCATGGTTCGCATGCGCTCGGCGAGACGTTCTTCTTCGGCGGGATCGTTGTTGTGCATGCTCTCGGCGGATAGCCGGCTGCCCGGTGCGCTGAGTTCGGTGACGGTGTCAAGCAGTTGGTCTTGGGCTTGCGGTGGCAGATAGCCCAGCAGTCCTTCTGCACTCCACGCTGTTGGTTGGGCTGGGTCGAACCCTGCTGTGCGCAATGCTGCTGGCCAGTCGTCACGCAAATCGATAGCCACGGTCCGCCGGTGCGCCGTCGGTGTAGCGCCCAGCTCGGCCAGCACACGGGATTTGAATTCGATGACCTGCGGTTGATCGATCTCATACACCGTTGTCCCATTGGGCCAAGGCAGCCGGTAAGCGCGGGCATCGAGCCCGGCCGCCAAGATCACCGCCTGTCTAATCCCCGATTCTGTCGCGTCCAGGAAGAATTCGTCGAAAAACTTGGTCCGCACCGCGATGCTGTCCACCATCCGCTGCATACCTGCGCTCACTTCGTCGGTGTCGAGGTCTGCAGCATTCAGCTCGCCGGTCGCCAGCCGGGTGAGCACGTCCACTCCAACGGCCCGGACCAGCGGTTCGGCGAATGGATCATTAATCAGCGGCTGATCGGCCCGAGTAGCCATCGCACGAGTAGCCGCGACCAAAGTGGCAGTCGCCCCGACACTGGATGCCAAATCCCAGGTATCGCCTTCATGCCTCGCAGAATCAGCAGACGTCATCGATTCATCCCTTCGGTCTCGTGGCAGTAGCGGCCCAACCTTATTCGCCAAGCACCAAGTTACTGTTTGAAACGACATGTCCCTATTGCTCGGCAAACTCCGGATGCATGGCCTGGCTTTACGGTTTTCTTTCGCCAGTCGGGATTAGACGTTGTGTCAGTAGCCTTTTGGCGGCCGGGTCGGGTCTGCCTGTTGAACCAGGGCTTCGAGATTAGAGCCGTTGGAGACCACGCCGTAGCGATCTTGCACGTAGTTGATGAATGCGGCCGCCTGGGCGACCAGATCATGATTATTTGATGGCGTTCCCGGCTCGTGGTAGGCGCGAAAGGTTGTGCCGATCATTTGAAACGCACCTTCGGATGGATTGCCCTGGCGAGCATTTTCGTCATAGCGATTGACGGCGTTGGGGTTAAAACCCGACTCGCGATCGGCGACCGTCATCATTCCGGCTTCCCAATGAGCCCGGGCGACGGGATTGGTGATGCCCTTGATGTCCAGCGCAGCGCGGATCGCCGCACGAACATGTTCTGCACCCGGTGTCTGTGCGACAACGGGGTTATGCAAAGTGAGCCCTGGCCGCTGCGCGTCTGCCGCTAGACGGGCGCCGAGCCGATGATGGGTGAGGCTGATCAGGCGGGTGAGGGCCGGAGCCGCCGCAGCGCTCGATCCAATGCTGGGCGGCACCGCCGGTGAACTCATCGTGGGCATGCTCGACATGCTTGCTGCTACACCCGGGCTGTTGCGGTAGCCGGCGGCGGCGGTGCGGATCATTTGCGCCAACGCCATATTGCGCTGCTCAGATATCTGCAACAACGCTTTGGCGCGCTGGAGCTGGGTTTGCAGATGATCGACGAGCTGTTGGCGTCCCGCCGGGGTATCAGTTCTAAGGGCGATGGTGGCTACCCCGGTGTGGGTGTCCTCGATCACCGCATCCATACCGCTTCGACCACTGGCGGCTACGTCGGCGCTGCCACCTAAGCCGGTAGTTGTGCCTTCATCGGAGTCGATCACCGAATCCAGTGCCGTGAGCTGCCCACCGCCGGTCGCCACATAACTCGACCCGCCCGCACCGCTCCAGGCTTGTCCTGCCGCCTCATTGGCCTGCGACACCGCATCACGGCCACCATCGAGTCCACCAGTGCCATCCCAGCCGCCCGGCACCGGTGCCGCACCAAACAAGTGCCGAGCGTCCCCGAGCATCTGGCCCACCTCGTGCACCAGCGCATCCAGCGGCATACCCGCAGTATCACCCACCCTGATCACCACCGACCACCACGCCCAGGAGCATCGGACGAACATCCGATCGCCGGTGCGCATGCAGCGGGTTCGGCGGCGAGCACGACATTATTGCGTGAAACTTGGCCTGGCCATCGGGGTGTTCTTTGGGGCGAATACGACGGTCATGGTGGCGTGATCTTTGCTGTCAGAATTATGGTCCGCTCATGAGTTCGTGGGCGGATTCAGCGATCTCGGAGCTGTTCGGCGGAGTCGCCGCAGTCTTGGGCACGCCCGCGCCGGCGGATCCGCCCCCGCTACCAACACCTCCACCTGCCCCACCGGTGGATGCAGTCGCCGGGGCCGCGGGCGACGTGCCGGTGGCGGGCTTGCCGCCGGCCAAGGATTGGCAAGGCTTGTTACTGCCGGGAATCGGATCACCAGTGCCCGGTGTCAAAATCGATACCCCGGACCCACGTAATGGGTTGACCCCGCAGGAGCGGGCAGTGCTGACCTATACCGGGGTCAACCCCGACACCGCGTCGCTCACCGATATCAACAAAGCGCTCACAGGGATGGGCCACAATCCACTGCCCGGCACGCCTGCCCCTGGCCAGCCACCGACGCCCCCGACACCGCCGGTCGGGCAGACCATTCCCGCGGCGGTCCCCAACGCCGGTGGGCTTGAAGGGGCAGCTGCCGATGCAGCAAAGCGCCTCGATGACGCTTTGGAAAAGAACCGCAGCGCTATCAACACCGCTGACGAACAACTGGCTGACGCCATCTTGAAGGCGACCACGTTCAGTGCCGAAGGCAAGGCGCGGCTCCAGGCGTTGCAGCAGTCGATCATCGACGAGGTCAAAAAGCTGGGCCCGACCCTGGACACACCAACTGGACAACAACAGCTAGCCGACTTCCTGCAGGGCAAGACATCGGAGATCCTCAACGTTCTCAAGACCGCCGGGCTGGACTCGTCGTCACAGGGCGCGGTCCTTGATGGTTTGGCGGCGCGCTACGCAGCCTTGGACAGCCACAAACCCGGCTCAGAACCGGGCGCAGAAGAGCATTCCGGCACACCCACCGGGGTCGGCGCAAGCCTCGGCAACACAACAGGCGCCCCTGGGGCGACCCCGCTTACCGACGACTCAGTGCTGGGCGGGTTGGCACCCGATCCGCTCATGGCAGGACTGGGTTCATTAGCTGGCCCGACGCTGGGCGCGCTAGGCGGCATGCCCGCGGCATTCGGCCAGATGATGCCCTTTGGCGGTGGGTTGGGTGGTGGCCTACCGCTAGGAGATCTGGGCGCGGCGATCCGGTACGGCGGTGCCCATGGCGATCCCACGGACAAACCGGACGACCTTAAAGATCCAGCACAGACCAGATCGCCTGCAGCAAAGTCCGATGGGTCAGAAAAACCAGACCAGCTCACTGATCCGACGACCAGTAGCCCAGACACCAAATTGTCCACAGAACAGCAACCCACGGCATCAGCCGGCTCGACAGCCGCGCCTGCCCAAGCACCGCCAGCGGCAGCTGCCCAGGACGCGACGGTCAAACTGCCCGACGGTTCCACGGTGCGGGTCGACAATTCAGCGGTGGCGCAGGCGGGCCGGGCGGTGCTGCAGGGCGTCAACATCAACGACGCCTTCCAACAGGCAGGCATCCCGCTGTCACCGCCGGGAACCCCGGTGACCGCGCCGGTGAGCCCGTCACGGTTGGCGTTCGGAGACATCGGCCAATACACCGATCATCGAGTGATGGCGCTCGGGGGATCGAAAGTGTGGCTGAACGGGCAGGTCACTGCACTCGAACAGCTAGAGACCGGCCCGAATTTCCTGGGCTGGGAACACCCAGCCACCGCACCAGCTGCGTCGGTTGTGGCTACGCAACCGATGGGGACCCGATGATCCTGATCGAGACGACATGAACACAGACCGGCTAGCAAACGAAGGGTACGGTGATCAAGGTGAGCGAGCAGCGCCTGCAGGTCGATGGCGGCCAATTGCGGCAGTGGGCGGCTGCCCACGATCAAGCCGCCGATGCGTGCAAGGCCGCTCTACAAGACGATGCACACACCATCGCTGCCGCCCAATCTTGGGGGCCGATGTTTTATGAGGCGCACCGTGCGGCCGTGGATGCGGTCAATGCCCGCGAGTCTGTGCTGGTCACCGAGGAACAGCAGCACAGGGCAATGGCCCGGGAACTACGCGCGAGTGCCGAGAAATTCGATGCGATGAACGCCGACAATCAGGCCAACCTGACGATCACGAGCGAATAGGACGGTTGATGTTCGAGGCAGCGAGCCGAGACGCATCGGTGATTGTGCGGGTGGGCCGTCAAGGCGACACGTTGGATGTGCAGCTGGACTCGGCGGCGATGCAACTCGGTGATGCTGAGTTGGCCAACCAGATCGTGCGTCTTAATACGTTGGCCTATCTGCGTTCACAGCTCGCGCTGCGATTGGAGCTGGAACAGAATCGTTTCGAGGTGACGCTGCCGCTTCCCACCGAGGACCAGGTGCAGGCCTACACAGCAACGATCGACTTCTAGAGGCGAGAGGAAGCCGGGTGTACGCGAACACCGAAGGGCTGCACGTGGTGGCAGAACAGCTGATGGCTGCTGCCGAAGCCCTTTCGGTATTGGCGGCCACACCGTTGACTCATCCACCCCTGGCTGTCGATGAGGTATCCACCAGTGCCGCAGCTCGGCTCAGCGAACACGGTGTCGTCTTGGGATCACGGGCCGCCGACGCCGCAGCGGTGCTGCACTCAGCCGCCCAAGCGATCCGGGAATCGGCGCGCGCCTACGCCGACATGGACAACGCCAACACCTCGGTGGTCGGACTCCGCGGAGACCAGGGTTCGGCCCAACCCGTCATAACACCGGCCGCCACCGTGAATATGGCCGCAGCGCCCGTGCCCATCACCCCGATGGCGCCGCGCGACGGGGAAGTGACCGCGGCGATGATGGAGGCCGGCCAGCCCGATTCCGGCGCCGGGTTTGTGGCTGGATGCAGTGCCCATGCGACGGCTTTCCACGGGTGCGCGGTCGCCACCCGCACCGCCCAAACCTTGATGAGTGAGTCCTTGATCGGCGAGGCCGGCCCGCGCATCAGCGTTGCGCTAGGCCGCTTCGCGGGCTGGGCTGACGATATGGCTGGCCATGCCGATATCGTCGCGGAGTTCGCCGCTGGCCACAAAGCCCGGTTTCAAACCGCCCAACGCAATACCCCACCCACAACGGCGTTCACCACCAAGCGTCACGAGCTTGCCAGTGCCCAAGCGTTGAACGTCCGCACCCGAGGTACTTATTCGGGTGTGGTGACAAGGCTGCAAACCGAACTAATGGGCCTGCACACCCAGGCCGGTGCCGCCTCGACCAACTACCACCTTGGGGAACTGCCTGCCGCGCCACCGCCTCCACCGCCGGTTGTACCGGTCGTTGCCCCTGCCGCAACATCGTCACCATCACAGCAGCCGACAACAACCAATGGGGATGGCCACGACTCAAACAACAAGACGCGTGATGACGCCGCCACCGGTGCGGTTGCTGACCCGGTTGCCGATGCACTCGGCCCGATCGACGATCTGGCGGCTGATCCTGCGACCGGGACTGTCGGTGAGGCGGGCCCGACGATTGCGGCAATGCTGCCCTCGGTGCTGGCCGGCGCACTCGGGGGAATGATCGGCATGGCCACCAGCATCCCTCAACAATTAGGCCAGCAAGTCCAATCACTGGCTTCGCAAGCGATCCAGGGCGTGGACGGCTTGACCTCGGTGATGACCCAACCCGACCAAGCCACGGTGGAGCCTTCCGACTACGAGCCGTCTGGGTCAGCCGACGACCTGGGTGGCGCAGTCGGGGGCGGGGGTGGCGGAACTGAACCTGCCGCCGGCTGGAGCGCGTTACCGGCCAGCTCAGGCAACATGCTCACCATGGGCGCCCCCGCCTTGACCTCATCACCGTTGGTTGGGCAGTCCGCAACCAGCGGGGGAGTGTCTTCGGTTGCGGCGGGGCCGGGCGGGCCGCCGATGTTCATGCCACCCATGGCCAGTACAGGTGCTGGTTCAGAGCGCTCTATCAAAGATCCAGACAAGACGATTCACGTTCCCGCGGAACCAAACTCCGAACCAGTCAAGGGCGAGGTCGTACGCCGCGGCGCAGCAATCGCCGATGACCCAACCGGGGAGAATAAACGCAAACCACCTGTGTCGGTCTCGGTTTCTGCACGCCGACGCAGTATCGACCTGCCTAAAGACGGCGGTGATGACCATGTATGAGTACCCCGAATATGAAACCCACGCCGCCCTTGTCCGCAGCACCTACCAACGATTCGAGCGCCTGCGCGCCCGCCTGGAAGATCTCAAAGCCCAATGGGCGCACTTGAATATCGAAGCCCAAGGCGGCGATGGTGACGTCATGCTCTCGGTGAACCACAAAGGCCAACTCACGTCGCTGTCGCTGGCGGAAGGCTGCACCGCCCGCTACACACACCTCGCACTTGAAGAGCTGATCAACACCACCCTGCATGAGGCCGTCAAAGCCGCCGCTACTGAGTCAGATGCCATCACCGATGCCGCCGACGCCGCGTCACAAGATGGGACATACTTAGGGCAATTGTGAGACAATAGCGGTGCACGCGTGAGTCGCATGCTAAGGCAGCGGAAGGAAAGCCCATGGTTACCGACCTCGATGCCCGCTCTAGTGTCGCCCACCGTGCGGCGGTCACCCAATCAATGCAGGACATCACACGGTTTCTGGTCGACCACCTGGGCGCGTCGCTCACCGGCCACATTGCCGGCGTAGACCGGCGCACCATTACCCGCTGGGCTGATGGCAGTCCAGCCCGTGTCGAGAGTGAAAAGAACCTGCGGGCCGCATTTCAGGTATTCCAGCTGATCTTGACTGTTGATGCGCCGCACACCGTCCGCGCCTGGTTCATGGGCATGAACCCACAACTAGATGACCTCTCTCCCGCCGAGGCGCTGGCCGAGGGCCACTACCGGGAGGTCATGGCCGCCGCCCGCGCATTCGTCTCCGGCGGCTGACCGAGCTAAATGCCCGCTTCGCACCTGTCCGGACCTGCCTTGGTGGACAGTCCGCCGATTCTGTATCGGATTTCTCGCACCACCCGGCTTCTCGAGCCCTCACGGATCAGCCCAGCTGATGCCAGACTGCCCAGCGCGGGGAACCGCTTCGACGTCGCCGGCGGCGGCGTTTTGTACTTCGGCAGCACCGCCCAGGGCTGCTTCGCCGAGACCCTTGCACGCTTTCGCCCCACCGCGGCGATGCGGGCCATCGTCGCAGATGAAGACCCTGGATTCGTCGTCTGCGGCGGTATACCGCAAGACTGGCGCACCCAACGACAACTCCTCATCGTTGAGACCGTCGACCCTCTTGCCTTCGTCGACGTGGAGCATCCGGACACCCATGAATATCTCACCGCAACACTGGCGTCGCAGCTGACCGCTTTAGAAGTGGCTCAGCTCGATGTGGCCACTGTCCGCGGCCCCAATCGCGTGCTGACCCGGACCATTTCGAACTGGGCGTACGCCATCACCAATGAGGACGGCAGCCCGAAATACTCTGGTATTCGCTACAAATCCCGGCTGGGTGATCACGAATGTTGGGCGGTCTTCGAAGGAACCACGCTGCACGTGCGCGACCGCCGCCCACTCCAACTGAATGACCCCGACTTGCAGGCGGTGGCCGCCCAGTTCGGGTTACGCCCCTTCTGACGCCAGTGTGATGTGCGGCGGCCAGGATTTCAGGATGGTTTTCTTCTCTCGTCGGATGGTAGCGACGTGTCATGGCACACCGGTACATTTGCAGGATGAGCGTTAAGGAGGACCGCGGCTAGGTCATGGGAAATAGCGCGCCTGACATCGGCCTGCGCGCGAAAAGGAGCATGATGCGTGATCGGATAGATCTGGATGCGTCTGCAGCAATGGCTGGCATTACCGCGGCCAACACGAGCGCAGCGGCTGCGGCCACTCCTGCAGTCGTTCCTGTCGGTCCGTCTGGGATATCGATAGTTGACACCGCGTTGAGCGTCCTGGCCGAAGCTTGCATGGCCGCCCACACTTGGCACGCTGCCACTATTACGCAGGAAGTTGCAGCAACTGGCTCAGCAGCATGTGCCGCGATTGCGGCTACGACCGCAACCAACGAAGACAACGCCACGGCGCTGAGGTCGGTATGACCGCTCTGCCGTCGCCGCCGGTTGGCATGCACATGACACCGCCGCCACCCTACCGACGCAAATGGGGTGCAGCGGTGGTTGCATGGACGGCGCTACTCCTCGCGGTTGTCGGTGTTGGGCTCGGCGGAGCAGGACTACTGCATTCCATAGAGGCCTCTACCTCTTCGAGTGCGAAAACTACAGTCACGGTGATGGCCACACCTCAGTCGCCGAGTTTCTCTGCAACGGATGCCGAGGCAGCCAAGAGTGAGGCGTGCACGGCGGTCAAGACCTCGGCGCAGGCAATCTCCGATGCCCGTAAACCCTTCCTCGCCGCACCCCCTGCGTGGGATGACCCGACCACCGCGGCCGCACTGACACACGTCCAAGCGGTAGCAGCTATTGAGCTTGATTACCTACGCCAACACACAACCCCTGCCACACCGGCGAGCGTTTCCACCGCTATCGGCGAATACATCTCAGCAGTAACAGACGCACTTGACGCCGATATTCGGCGGGAATCGGCGGCAGTGTCCAACAACGCTTCAGAGCGGGCTGATCGTGCATACGATTCAGCTTCCAAGGCGTGCGGCACAGGATAATTCAGGCAATGGCTGGTGTTCTTCCCATCCCACCGGCCCGGCCGCTTTCGCCGGTGATTCTCACGCCAGATGTGTGGCCAACTGGTCGGCCTGCGATGGAAGCAGCGCTGGAGACGTGGGTGGCCAAGCGTGACAAAACCGCAGCCGAACTTGCGGTATGCCGTGCCGCGATGACCCAGATTCAATCCAGCGCGCAAAGCAATGGTTTCGACGCAATGTACGAAAAATATTGCGACAACTACGGGAAACTCGCCGGGCAGCTCGACCGGATAGATGCAATTGTTGACGTCCAGACCCGGTCGATCCGAGAAACGGCAGCACTTGAAAGACACCTGGAAAACCTTGATTGGCGCGCCCACGAAGAGATCGCTCGCCGCAAACTTCCGCTCACGAGCCCTGCCGCACTAGCGATAGCAAGCCAGGCGAACGCCGATGCACGGTTGGCATCGTCGTCCACAGGCGAGACGATTGCCGTCTGGGCGGCCGACTTTACCGGGAAATACGGGCCACCAACCGATGTGACTGCTACGAAACCAGCGAGCTTTGGTAGTCGTCATGATCTTGCAGACGATCACGCCAACGACAGTGGTGGGAGCGCCGATTCGCCACGACCGCGGTTAGGGAACCGCGGTGATGAAGCGGGCACCTCAAACGCCTCAAAAGACTCACCCACCTTGGGGCAGCGCGGCGAGCTAGATACGGGTGCGCCAGTTGTTCAACCGCCGCTGATCAGTGGGCTACCGGGTAGCGGTATCTCAGGTGGTGGTGGCTTGCCTAGCGGTGGCTTGCCGGGTTTGGGATCGGGTAATCCGTTGTCAGGATTGATGTCTGGTCTAGGGCAGGTAACGCAGTCATCGGCTGGACTGAGCGGTTTGCCGAGTACCGGTGCTCCGAGTGCCGCAGCGCAAGCCGCCCAGGTTGGTCAGCCGTTTGCTTCTGGTTTGGCTGCGGGCGCAAATTCAGGATCATTGCTCCCGGCGGCCCCGAAGGTGGCTCCACCGATTGAGGCAGGGTCGCTGCCGCCTGCAGCGTCAGTTGCATCAGCGTCGGCTACGGCGGCCACGGCTGGGATCGCGGCGGCTGGAGCGCATTCACCTGTCTCGGTTGGTGAATCTCCGTCAGGTGGTTTGTCGGCGTCTGCGTCGGCGCCGTCGATGCTGTTGCCTTCGTCGGGGATGGGGGCTCCCGCGGCGCCTGGTGTGCCGTCGGGGACTGCTCCTGGTGGGCCGGGTGCAGGGTCGGTAGCGGCGGTGTCGGGAGGAGCACCGGCTTCATCGGTTGCACCGGCCGGGGAGTCCAGCGCGGGTCCGACGTTGGTGCCGGCGAGCGTGGTGGCTTCGGCGGCGGGGACGGGTCGTACGGAGCGGACAGTATCGCCGGATGTGGCTGCGGCGAACGCGTTGGCGTGGGAACTGCAAGCGGCGTGCGATAAACGGGGTTATCCGCTGTCCTGGGCGGTGGGGGTGTTCCGCTCACCGGCGGGTAGCGAGACGGTGGTGATGTCGAATGACGGCTCGGGTTATGTGCCGCCAGGGGTCTTTTTACCGCGGAATGTGCGACTGCTGGTAGCTGACTCGTTGGTAGATAAAGCGTTTCGGGACCGCTGGTTTGGTTGGGCTGATCCAGCATTGGTGTTGGTGGAGTATGCGGGCCTGCGCGTGCACACCGAGTGGAAGCTGGTGGCAGCGGCAGCTAACGATTCGGTGGCCGCTTTTCGGGGGACGGGTGTGGACCATGGTGAGCCGTGTAAACGCGAGCGGTGTCGATTGGCGCAGGATTGGTCCCCGCCGGTGCTCGATGAGCTGCATGTGCATCGATTACAGCTGGAATACCCGGACCTTTATGACCGGCTGCAACGCTTGGCCACCATCGAGCCAAATCTGCAGGAGCGGGTGATCCTGCCGCTGAGCGGAAGATTGGTGAATTCGCTGAAATCAGTGGTGGGCGTGGACGTTCCGCCCATTCTACGGGCGGTATGGACGACGCTGACAGCCGGCAACGAGCCGACACCAGCGGTATGGGAGCAGTACGACACGGAGAACGTCGTATTCGCTGTGCTGTCGGCCGCGCATCGACCCGGCGGGTTTGACAATGGTCCCCAGCGGCCAGAGGACGTCCCTTTCGGAAATGGGGAGTTTTACCGCAACCAGTGGTTTGTAGCGCGGACCCTGGAGCACATTGGTGGTTGGTCAACTAGGCCGTTACCACTAGCCGACATGGCGTACGCGGCGGCAGCGATCGGCACCGCCGATTTACGTGAGCAGCTGGAACCAAGTCTGCGGGAAATCGAAGACGAATTGCGCGGGTCTTAAAGCCTGTCTAATGGTCAACTCGGGTTGTTGGACGCCACGGTATTCCAGTCGGCAAAATCAACGCCGTGCTCGACGAGGGGATTTGGGACCGCGACGCCGCTGATCGGTATGACACTCCAGGCATCGGCATGTTCGCCCCGGAGGTATTGGGGCCGACGGTGGATCGCCTCGTCGAACTCGCGGCGGGTGGCCGGGTGCTGGAATTCGCCATCGGAACCGGCAGGGTGGCCATCCCGCTGGTCGGGCGCGGTGTATCGTTCACCGGCATTGAGCTGTCTCACGCGATGATCGCCCGGCTTCGGGAGAAGGTGGATGAGGCAGCTATCCCCGTCATCGTCGGCGATATGGTCACGGCCCTGGCTCCGGGCG
>JAIENC010000197.1 GCA_019751635.1 Mycobacteriaceae bacterium | reverse complement strand
CGGTTTTGCCCGCTTCGCCCCGCCCAGTCCGGGGCGACGAGTTGGCCTGGTGTTTCGATCATCGAGCGATCGCGATACCCCGTATCGGCGGTTAGCGGGGATGATCGGGGAGTTGATTGGCCACGAGCGGGGAGTGCGGCTGGTGGCGTCCAGCGGGTGAGGATGTAGCGAATTCTTACTGTGAGAAGGCGGTCTTGGTGTGTGAAACATGTCGCGGCGCATACGAAGCGTTGCTAAGCTTCGCGTATAGAGCTCAATTCCTTCGAAGTATTTGTCACGATAGCCGCGGTGGCCACAGTCATTCCGGTAGCGCAGGCTGGTCCGGGGGATGTCAATCCGGTAAGTTTGTCTATTGAGCTATCCGCCTTCCTTGCAGAAGCCGGTCTTCTTTATTCGGTAATGCGGGGCTCTGAGGCTCTTAACGCGCTATATGTACACGCTTTTAAAGAGATCATGGTGGCGTGGAAATATCTCAACCTAGCGCAAATTTTCATTGAAGCTTTAGAGACAATGAATGGATATGGTGTTCCTGATGCTGGTGATATTTTTCAGGATTATTCCAGGAAATTTTCAGAAAAAATTTGTGTAGATCTCCAAGATGCCTCGGCGATCAGTTGGTCTGGGTATCCGTTGGGGGCGTCTTATAACTACAATTGTCGAAATAGTGAGCAACAATGCCGTGCAAATAGGGTAGCGGAAGCTGATGGTCAAATAAGAAGTACGCTATTAAAGCAGTCTTATCAGGTTGAACAGGGTCGTCAGGGATTTGCTGGCACGAGAATGATGCTCATTGGAGTAAATGCTGTTGTCGCTAAATGGGCGGCGGATGCTACTGCCGATCTAGAGAGGGGTAATGCGGGTGATTTTTCGGCGCAGTTACAATTGGCATGTCTGGCGCTTTTAGTTGTAGAAGTTGTGCAAAAGACTTCGTATGCTGCGGCCATTACGGCTTTAGGGTTGATTATTACTTTACTCGCTGAAGCGGGCGAAAATGCGAGCGATATCAAAAAAGCAATGGACAAATATTCTTCGGTTGCTGCCGAGGCTAGTGCGTTCGTTTCAACGTCCAGGGTTTCGGTCATGAGCGGGTCTGCGGTGGCATTGGAGTCTGTTGTTCCGAGTTTTTCCGGCATCGCCGAAAAGCTGTCTGAACGGGTAGCGCATTTTGATGACGATAGTGGTGCGACAGGTTCGGGAAATGGTCGGATTCCGGTAGGAGCACCTACCCAAGCCCGGGGTATGCCAGCATTCACGCGTCGCCCGTCGCCTGGCCCTGGATTAGCGCAGGGGGGCCGCACGGCTGCGATCTCGGTAAAGCGTGCTCATGAGGGTAAAGCCGTATCAAGCCCAGCCGCTGACGCAGCGCACCCGCCTGGCGTGCCGGTCGACGTCGCCGCCGCTGGCGCTACTGGTGTCGAAGAGCCGGGCGAGCAAACCTTAGCCGAACGGATGGGGTTCTAGCGCAGCGCACGGCGCCCGCCAGCGCAGAGTCAGGCTTCTTCCATGGCTTCCCCGAGTTCTTCGAGTAGTTGATTGTGGTGGTTGCTGGCCAGCAAATGCCCGGCGGCGATGACCGCGGCGACAGGCCAGTCGATGAGTTCAAACGCCGCCAGCAAAGCCAGCCCGCCATAATAAGCGAGCTGCTCTGGCCGTGGAATCTCGAACTGTCCTACCACCGGCAGGTTAACGGTAAAGGTCTCGCCTTCGCGGATGTGTTCCAGCGCATCACGGTGGGAGACTTTGTGGCGCGACTTGTTTTCGGCCATCATTTGCCTTTCAGTAACGGAAGGTTTGCCGTCGAGCCGGGTGGGCTTGTCAGTGTTGACTGTATGTCGAGGACTGACGCTGTGGTTGACCCACTGGCCGCAGCGTTGGGGCGGTTGTTGACGGTGCCGACGGTCCAGGTGTACGCCGTGCTTTGGCGGCTGGGCGTTGTTCAGGTTCGCAAGGGTGATCCAGCTTCGACGCGGCTGTCGGCGCAGATTTTGCTGGCTCAGATCCGCGTCTATCAAGAACAAAGCGCGAAACGGCGGACAGCGTAACCGTTGCTGCGGTGGCGGCTCCTAGCCCTTGGGCCCAGCCGAGCGGGCCAAGCGGTGTGCAGCCGACCAGCTGACTAACCCCCGGGATGCTGATCAAGGTCCCCATCACCAGTAGGGAACCGCCGGCTGTGCATACCACCAGTGGGTCGTGAGAGTCGAGCAAGGTCTGCCCCAGCTGCGCAGCCACCAAAGCAACGAGCGCCACCGTTGATGCCCGTTGCGGCCGTCCGGTAACCGAGGCCATGGCCCAAGCTGTTGTTGCGGCGACGGCGGTGGTTGCCCCACGCAAGCCCACTGCTCGCCACAATGCCCGCTCATCGGGACCGCGCCCGGCAACGCGGCGGGTCGGCTCGCTGGGGGTGCTGACCGCCAAGGCTGCCGCGGGCAAGGCGTCGGTCAGCATATTGACCAGTAGTAGCTGCCGGGTGTTCAGCGGGGACCGGCCGGTGACCGCGCTACCGATGACGGCGAACCCAACTTCGCCGGCGTTGCCGCCGAGCAGCACCGCCACCGCAGCCTGTACCCGCTGCCACAGTTGGCGGCCTTCCTCAATCGCAGACATCAGCGCCTCGATCCGGCCGTCAACCAGCACCATGTCGGCCGCGGTGCGGGCCGGGTCGCTGCCGTGCGAGACAACACCTATCCCGACCGTGGCGGCCCGGATCGCGGCAGCATCGTTGGCGCCGTCACCGACCATGGCGCATACCCGGCCGGTACGTTCGAGCGTCTGCACGATCTGCACCTTGTGCTCCGGCGACATTCGGGCGAAGACCACCCGCTCGGTGACAATACGTTCCTGGTCTTTGCGGGATAAGGCTTCCCATTCTGGTCCGCTAATCAGCTGATCTGCGGTGATCGACATACCTAATTCGCCGGCGATCGCGGCTGCGGTAATCGGGTGATCGCCAGTAATGAGCCGCACGTCCACGTGGTGTTCGGCCAGATCCGCAAGCAGCCCAGCCGCCTGGGGACGTGGCGTATCGGATAGCCCTAGAAAACCGACCAAAATCAACTCGCCGCTCGACAGGTCCGCTATGGCGTCATCAGGGCTGTCGGCGACGGCTTGAAGCTGTTCTGAGCTGAGCTGGCGGTGTGCCACCGCGATCACCCGCAACCCGCGTGCGGCTAGCTCGGCCACTGTGTGGTCTGCCTCCGCATGCACCACCACGCAGCGTGGCACCACTACTTCCGGTGCGCCCTTGATGGTGAGTTCAGTACCCGACACCGAGGCGGAAAAAGATCTCCCAGATCGAAACGGCAGATGCGAATCAGGTTCATGACCGGTGCTACCAGCTTGGGCGGCCTCGATGATGGCGTTATCCGTGGCGTGTATGTGGCGGCCGCCGGTGGTGTTTGCCGGTGTGGCATGAGCTGCGCAACGCAACACTTCGTCGCGGGAGTATCCGGGTTCTGGGCAAACTTGTGCTACCCGCAACCGGTTCTCGCTGAGCGTTCCGGTCTTGTCGAAGCAGACTACGTCTACCCGGCCGAGTGCCTCTATTGATCGTGGAATACGTACCAGTGCGCCAAAATTCGTTAATCTTCGGGCGGATGCTTGCTGGGCAAGTGTGGCCACCAGCGGCATTCCTTCGGGAACTGCGGCCACGGTAATGGCGATACCGCTCGCTATGGCTTCACGTAAACCCCTGCGGCGCAACAGGCCAAGCGCACTGACCCCGAGTCCGCCGGTCACACTAACTGGCCACGCTCGATCGGTGAGGCGGCTGAGTTGGTTTTGCAACCCGATCGGGGCTAGCTCACCGGAGGCCAGTTCAGCGGCGCGACGGGCCTGGGTGTCGGCCCCGACTGCGGTGACCACCGCGACCCCGGTTCCCGCGACAACGTTAGTTCCCGCGAACAACATGCAGCGTCGCTCCGCAAGGCTGGCCCCTGGAGTGGGCTCGGTCTGCTTTTGCACCGGCAAGGATTCGCCGGTGAGCGTTGCCTCGTCAACCTCGAGATCTTCTTCGCTGATCAATCGGGCGTCGGCGGGTATGACTTCATCGGTTCGTACCTCGATTACCTCACCCGGTCGAAGCTGCTCGGCGTTGACTTCGGTGTAGGTTGACGTACCGTCTGGGCCGATCGTCACCTTCCTGGCTGGCGGGATCTGCTGAGCCAGTAGTCGATTCAGTTGGCCCTCGGCTCGAAGCCGTTGGGAGGCAGCCAGAATAGCGTTTCCGCTCAACACTGAACCGACCATCACCGCATCAATCGGTGAACCCAACACCGCGCTAGCTGCTGCGCCGATGGCCAGCAGGGGAGTGAGTGGATCATCCAATTCGGCGCGCACAGCCTTCATCAGCCGCCATAGCGCTGCTGCCGGTTTTTGCCCGAAATGTTTACTGCGGTCTACTGTTTCGCGGATTCGATGGGTCGACGCCGGGGCCGGGCTAGCGTAGTTTTCGGTGGTAGTTGAGGCTAGGCAGTCCCGGACTTGGTCCGCGGTCATTGCGTGCCACTGGTATGTGGGTGCTGGTCGCGGTGTGGGGGTGTTGATGGCGCTGCGGGCAAGGAGATATCCGGAAAACAGGCCGGCCCCCGCGCCGGTGGTTACTGGTCCGGTTCCGTGGCCGCGAACTCCTGGCAGCATCAGTAAAGATCCCAATGCTGAAGCGGCGGTAGATAATTCGACTCCGCGTTGACTGGCTGAGCGCGCGGCGGGGATGGCGTGCAGCACCCGCCACGCACCGGCGAGATCGGTGAGTAGTAAGTCCGCATACCACGGTGGCGGATCGGCGGTTCCGGACCCCATGATGCCGAGAGATAGATCGGCGAGCGCAAGGGCTTGGGCGCCGGTCGATGACAGTACGGCTACCGTGTGCCCAGCCTGCTGTGCCTGGAGGACTGCGCACGTCAGCGCGTGGTCGATCGCTCCGTCCTGAACTGGCGTGAGCTCGTCGAAAGCTGTGCGGAGCTCGCCGAGGGTTTCGGCGTCGACGGAGACCACGGTAAGCGCGGATCGCCGCGCCTGGGCCAGTACGGTCGATGCCAGCGGATCGTTGTCGAGTACCCGTGGATCGAGAACTAGGACATCCACTCGGTCTAGCCGGCGCAGGCTCTCCGGCCGTAGCGGCAGAACCTTATGCCGGTTAGCTAAACCTCGGCCAAATGTTGCGGCGAATGCTTCGCGGGTCGTGTGCGTGGCTTTCGGTGCGGCAACCAGCGCGGCAGTTGCGGCTGTGTTGATGTTTCCGGTCGTGGCGCCAAGGGCGCTGGCCCCGAGCGCTTGGATCCAGGCACTGCGATCCTGGTGGCGCTCAACAGGCCCCTTCGGCGGCGGCGCTGGCCGTGTCGATGGGTGCACCGCAGGTTGGTCTGCGTGGCGGGCCAGCATGGGTTCGTATCGAGCCCACGCCTGCGCCTCGGCCCGGCTTTCGGCGGATTTCAGGGTCTCGGTCATGAGATTCACCGCCAAGGACCCCACCGACAGCGTGAGGGTCTCTGCGACAGTGATGGTTAACCCCAGCGCTGTATCGGTCGCCGCTTTGCTGATTCGAGCTTCAAGCAGCTGACGTAGCCAGGGCTGGTAGTTGATGATCGCCGGGACTGCTGTCACAGCGACCGGCATTGCCGGCAACCGCAGTGCCCGGCCCGCAGCGGCGATACCCAGGCCGGCCGAGTTTGCCCCCAGCATCGCCGCCCGCATAGCTAAGAGCAGTCCATCGCCGGGCAGGCTTGCTGGCCGGGATGAACTCTGCTGGCCCCGAGCCCGCTTGGTGACCTTACTTTCGGCATCGCTGACGACGCGGCACAGGTCGTGGACCGAGGTCTCGCCGCTGAAGCTGACGACGACCCGAGCCAACGGCCGATTGGCGCTAGCGGAAATAACATCAGGGTGTGCGTGGAGTGCCTCGAGGACAACGCGGCCAAGCTCGTCGCCGGCCGGCCCGTCGAGGCCACGCACCGCGATCCAGGCCCGGCCGTTGCCGGGTGAACACTGCCGGTTTAGCGTCAGAGTCTCGACAGTGCGGGTGACGGTTGCCGCTGCGGTGCGGGCGGAGTTGATCGTGGTAGTAGCTAGGTTGGCCACCGAACGCAACGGCCAGAGCCGTTGCGCGGAAAAGGTGTTACTCAATCTGCTGCGTTAATTGTCGCTGTGCGACTGAGTTTCACGGGACCGCCCCGGCGCTTGCCGGCTGCTGGTTTTTGCCGGGGCTTTCGGGGTTTTCGGCTGCGCTGAGTTCACGGATTTAGCCAACCGGGGCGATTTTGCGGTGGCGCCCACTGCGGTAGCGGCACTGTCATGACGACGGTTCAGTTGCCGCCAGGCCAACGCGGTGCCGCCCACCACCAGCAGAACTGGCCATTGAACCAGGCCGGATACGCCTAGTGCGGTTAACGTCAATGCGGCCGCTGGCGTGGAATGGCTGCCAGCGTCAGCGCCGTGCCGGATTCCGGCAGCGGCTCCTTTGACCGCGCCAACGACGCCATCGACTGCGGCGCCACCGACGGCGCCGGCGGCCATGGTGGTTGTCGTCGCGGCACGGCCGACCGTTCGTCCTACCGTGCGCACTGCTCCACCCACGACGCTCATGATCACTCCTTTTGACCTCTCACCTGGATAGCGAGCTTAATCGGGCGATCAGCTGCTATGCAGGGAAGCCTGCCACGTTGTAAACATACAGACAACGTTGAGTTGCTAGTTAGTGCTGATCTGGCGAAAACTTAGCTGCAGCGTAGTTCTACTAATACCGGGGCGTGGTCACTCGGTGCCTTGCCTTTGCGTTCCTCGCGGACAATCTGTGCATCAGTTACTCGGCCGGCTAGCTGGGGTGAGGCAAGGATGAAGTCGATGCGCATACCCCGCTTCTTCGGGAAGCTGAGTTGGGTGTAATCCCAATAGGTGTAGACCCCCGGGCCGGGGGTGAAAGGCCTTACTACATCACTGAACTGCGCTTCGATCATGGCGTTGAATGCGTTGCGCTCTGGCGGCGAAACATGTGTGGCGCCCTGAAAAAACTCAACGCTCCAGATGTCGTCATCGGTGGGGGCGATGTTCCAGTCGCCGACTAAAGCGATCTGTGCGCAATCATCGGCCCGCAACCAGCCCGCCGCCGTATCGCGTAGCGCAGCAAGCCAATCCAATTTGTATGTGTAATGCGGATCATTGAGTGCACGGCCGTTAGGGACATACAAACTCCATACCCGGACTCCGCCGCAGGTGGCCGCCAGAGCGCGCGCTTCGACTTCGGCCGCTATCCCGGGTTTGCTGCTCCAGGTGGGCTGGCCCGGAAAGCCAACTTCAACATCGTCTAGACCGACGCGGGATGCGATGGCCACGCCGTTCCATTGATTGAAGCCGACGTGGGCAACTTCGTAGCCCAATTCCAGCAGCGGCAGTGTCGGAAATTGGTCATCGGAGCATTTGGTTTCCTGCATAGCCAGCACATCGATGTCGGCGCGAACCAACCAATCGAGAACTCGGTTTATTCGCGCACGAATCGAATTCACATTCCAGGTGGCTAATCGCAGCGTGTTCTCCGCCACGGGCCGCGTCTCCTTCTCTAAGAGCAAGCGCGCTGTCGGCGGGGTTAGTGGCCGAAGGGATCGGGGTCTTCGCCTGGCGTCCAGGACAACCCAGGGATCCCCCAGCCGTTCTGTTTGACCGCTCGTTTGGCGCTACGGGCGTATCTGCCGATGAGGCAGTCTAAGTAGAGCAATCCATCCAGATGCCCAGTCTCATGCTGCAGCATTCGGGCGAACAATCCGGTGCCTTCTAAGGTGATCGGGCTACCGTCCGCGTCGAGACCGGTGACCCGCGCCCACGTGGCCCGCCCGGTGGGGAATGACTCGCCGGGAACCGACAGGCATCCTTCATTGTCGCGATCTGGGTCGGGCATGGTCTCGGGTATGTCCGAGGTTTCTAGCACTGGATTGATCACCACGCCGCGGCGGCGGGTGGGGGTTTGCCTGTCGTCGGCGCAGTCGTAAACAAAAAGTCGCAGTCCTAAGCCGATCTGGTTAGCGGCCAAGCCAACCCCGTTAGCGGCGTCCATGGTGTCGTACATCGTGGCGATGACATCGGCCAACTCGGCGGGCAATGAGTTATCGGCGCCGATAGCCACCGGGGTGGTTGGAGTGTGTAAGACCGGATCGCCCACGATGCGGATTGGTGCAACTGCCATGGTCGGCAAGCTTAAGCCCGGCGCGAGAACAAGACGCGTCAGTGTCCCGCGGTCGAGCGCGACTCGCGGGCCAGGATTAGCCGCCAATCCTTCGGGGCGTGGTTGAATATTCGCCGGACGCTGCTTTGGGTAAGTCAAAGCGCTCATGCCATTTGAGAATTCGCCGGAAGGTTCCAGGGGAAGCGATATGGACAGCGCCATGGTGCAGGTAAATCTGTTGGAGGACGCTGATATTCCCGACGGGCTGACCCGGCGGGAATATGACATCCTGGCATTTGAACGCCAATGGTGGAAATACGCCGGATCCAAGGAAGACGCCATCAAAGAGCTGTTCTCGATGTCGGCGGCGCGCTACTACCAAGTGCTCAACGCGCTTGTTGATCGGCCTGAGGCGTTAGCGGCCGACCCGATGTTGGTGAAACGGTTGCGTCGGCTACGTGCCAGCCGCCAGAAGGCGCGTGCGGCTCGTCGGCTTGGGTTCCAGATCACCTAGACGATTTGGTGTCGTTGCGGATCTTGGCCCGGCACTGGTTACAGTGGGCGCGATGAATGAGCGCATCAACGACCCCTCCGGCCTTCCGCTGCGGGCTATGGTGATGGTGCTGTTGTTCCTCGGTGTCATATTTTTGTTGCTCGGTTGGCAGGCGTTAGGTACGTCGGGTAATTCCGACGACGAGTCCTCGCCGGTAACCACGGTGACCTCGACAACGCAGAAAACAACAACACGCGCCGCGGCACCGCAAAAGGCGGATGTGCGCGTGTACAACATTTCGGGTCTTGATGGGGTAGCCGGCCGGGCCGCGGATCAACTCAAAGCGGCCGGCTTCAACGTCATCGAGATAGGAAACCTGTCGCTGCCTGATGTCGCTGCCACCACGGTGTTTTTCACCGATGCCGATGGTGAGCACGCCACTGCGGACGCGATCGGCAAGCAGTTAGGGGCGCAGGTTAAGCCGCGAATCCCAGAAGTTGCCGACCAGCCGCCAGGGGTCATTGTGGTAGTCGCTGGCTGATCTGGCTGCCTGACCGCAAATCACCTCCATAGTGGGCGTTCGGTCGGCATCGTCGCCACGATAAGCTCTGCGCTATGCCTCATCCCTCAAGCGGCCGCAATGTTGCCCGCCTATTGACCTCCGCGGTGATCGGAGTGGCTTGCGTGGCTGCGCTCAGTGCGTGCACTCCCAACCAGCCCCCGTCGACAACGCCTGGTACTACACCGTCGGTCTGGACGGGATCACCGGAACCCAAGAAAGCACCTCCGCAAGGGATGCCGGCTGAACCGGACTCGGTGACTACCCACCTGCGGACACCGGAGGGGGTTGATGTCGCCATCGCGACGTTCGAGTTTGGCCCTGCTGGCGGTGCTGCCGGGTTTGTCACGATCACTGTTCAAACAACCATGGCCGGCCAGCTGTCTCCGGGATTTCATGGCTTGCACATCCATTCTCTAGGCAAATGCGAGCCAAACTCCGTTGCCCAGCCAGGTGGGGTATCGGGCAACTTTCTCTCCGCTGGCGGGCATTTCCAGGTGCCTGGCCATACCGCAGAGCCCGCTAGTGGTGAGTTGACTTCCTTAGAGGTACGCAAAGACGGGTCTGCATTGTTGGTGACCACCACCGATGCTTTTACCAAAGAAGACTTGCTGTTTGGTGAGAAAACCGCACTGATCATTCACGGCGGCCCGGATAATTTCGCCAATATTCCACCGGACCGTTACACCCAATCGAATGGGATGCCGGGACCTGACGAGATGACCATGACCACTGGTGACGCCGGCAAGCGAGTGGCGTGCGGTGTCATTGGTGCCGGCTAGCTCATCGGGTAGCGAAGTAAGAGCGCACATCGACTTCGCCGGCTCGCCTCGGCCGACTATCGGTGTGGAGTGGGAGTTTGCCCTCGTCGATAGAGAAAGCCGGGACTTGAGCAACGAAGCGGCCGCGGTTATGGCCGAAATCGGTGAGAATCCGCGCGTGCATAAAGAGTTGCTGCGCAACACCGTGGAAATCGTTAGCGGTGTCTGTGATAACACCGCTGAAGCGATGGCCGATTTAGTGGGCACTTTGGATACGGTTCGCGGGATTGTGCAAGGCAAAGGCATGGAGTTGTTTTGTGCCGGGGCGCACCCGTTTGCGCAGTGGTCGGCTCAGAAGCTCACTGATGCGCCGCGTTATGCCGAGTTGATTAAACGTACTCAGTGGTGGGGTCGGCAGATGCTGATCTGGGGTGTGCATGTGCACGTTGGGCTGCGGTCCGCCCATGAGGTGATGCCGATCATGACGGCACTGTTGAACTACTATCCGCATCTGCTAGCACTGTCGGCATCGTCGCCGTGGTGGGGTGGCGACGATACCGGCTATGCCAGTAATCGGGCCATGCTGTTTCAGCAGTTGCCCACCGCGGGGTTGCCGTTTCAATTCCAAACGTGGCCCGAGTTTGAGCGTTTTGTCTATGACCAGAAAAAGACCGGCATCATTGACCATATCAACGAAATCCGTTGGGATATAAGGCCTTCGCCGCATCTAGGCACCTTGGAAGTGCGGATCTGTGATGGGGTTTCCAACCTGCGTGAGCTTGGTGCGTTAGTGGCGTTGACGCATTGCTTGATTGTCGATTTGGAACGCCGACTCGATATTGGTGAAACTTTGCCCAGCATGCCGCCTTGGCACGTTCAAGAGAACAAGTGGCGAGCCGCTCGATATGGTTTAGACGCAGTGATCATCCTGGATGCCGAAGGTAACGAACGTCTGGTCACCGATGATTTGTCTGATCTGCTTAACCGCCTAGAACCGGTAGCAAAGTCATTGCATTGTGCCGACGAATTAGCTGCGGTGGCAGATATCCCTCGATTAGGGGCGTCGTATCAACGGCAGCGGCGGGTGGCTGCCGAGCACGGCGGGAATCTGTCAGCTGTGGTCGATGCGCTAGTCGCAGAGCTGGAGCTGCCCGGGTAGTTAGCGCCGGTGCGGCTGGCCGGTGTCGTAACGAGGGCCCGGTTTGCGCAGGCCGAGCCGTGCCATTGACCGCCGGTTGGGTTGAGCTCGGCGGATCGCTCGACGGGCAGCGCGCCATTGCTTGGGTTTGTCTCCCCACGCTTCGGGGTGCGCAGCCAGCCACCGTTGACTGCGCACCGCGAAGGGGATATGGCACATATAGGCGGCGATGATCACCATCAGCAAGATGTAAGGGGCCACTAACGCGGCTGCTGCGACGATCGTCAGCAACGCCAGCAGTACGGCCGCTAGGTTAGGCGGTACCGATATCGAGTGCATCTTTTTCATCGGGATCCGGCTGACCGCTAGCATCGAGCAGCCCACTATCCAGGCGCACACGAACCACGGGGCAGTCCACCAGCCGACGCCGAATTGCAGCTTGGCGGCTAACGGCGCCAGCACGCCGATGGCTCCGGCCGGCGCGGGCATGCCCACGAAGAACTCCCGCGTATACGCCGGCAGGGTGGCGTCGTCGAGCAGCGCGTTGAACCTCGCCAGGCGCAACACAATGCAGACCGGGTACAGCAGCACCACCACCCAGCCCGCCGGCGATGTCGAGAGCAGCGACAGATACACCACAATCGCGGGGGCTACCCCGAAGTTCACCGCGTCCGCCAGCGAGTCGATCTCTTCACCCATCCGAGACTGGGCGTCCAAGATGCGGGCGACTCGGCCATCTAGCCCGTCGAGAATGGCGGCTGCCGTGATCAGCGCTATCGCCGCATACGATTTGCCGTCCAGCGCGAATCTTATTGAGGTCAACCCGGCGCAGATGGCGAGCACGCTCATCGAACTGGGCAGGATCTGCAGGCTGACCGCTCGCCGGCCTTGACGTCGAGTTGTCATGACAGTTGGGCCAGGATTGTCTCGCCGGCGACTGTGCGCTGCCCCACGGTGACTAGCGGTGCTGCGGTCGGCGGCAAGTAGGTGTCCAGCCGAGAGCCGAACCGGATGAGGCCGTACGTGTCACCGATTGACAGCGTATCGCCGACGCGTGCTTTGCAGACGATGCGGCGGGCCACTAAACCAGCAATCTGCACGGCCACCACGTCGGCGCCGTCCGGGGTGCGTATCCGCAGGCTGGTGCGTTCGTTATCGGTGCTGGCGGCGGCTAAATCGGCAGAGCCGAAGCGGCCGGGTTGGTGCTGCACGTCGATCACCTCGCCGCCGACCGGGGCTCTTTGCACATGCGCATCGAATACCGACAAGAAGATGCTGACCCGCGGCAGCGGCACGGCACCCATGTTCAGCTCCGGGGGTGGTGCTGCGGAGTCAACCACGCAGACCACGCCGTCGGCGGGGGCCACGACAGTGCCGGGCCGAGTGGGTGGCACCCGTGGTGGATGCCGAAAGAACATTGCGCAGGCGCCGGCGGCCAGCACGCCGCCGCGGCGCAACCAGCGGTATTTGCGCTTAGCGCTGGCCTTGCTGAGGGCCTCGGCTGCAGCCCCGCCCAGGGCGGCGATCAGCCCGGCGGAAATAAACGGCAGACCGGCCGGGTGTACCGGCGGAACTGATGCGCGCAGCAACGTCACCAGATGCTGTGGGCTGAAGGTGGGATTCTCTTCGGTTGGTCGCGGGCGTCGTGCCACGCGGTTATCTTACGGAGCGCAGGTCCCACACCTGCAGTTCGGATCCGGCAGGCAGCTCGACGATGTCTTCAGCAATATCAAGCAGGCAGTTCGCTGACGCCAGCCAGCGCAGGTGATGGGATGCCGGGGGACCGTAGCTGGTCACCGTGCCGGCGGCTGAGTCCAGTAGTCCGCGTCGAAATTGACGTTTTCCGCGCGGCGCAGTCACTGCTTCGGTGAGTACCGCGGTCTGGCGTGGCCGTTCCGGCATCGGCAGCGCCATCGCCTGCCGCAATGCGGGGCGGATGAATACCTCGAAGGAGACCATGGCACTGACCGGGTTGCCGGGCAGCGTGATGATGGGGGTGCCGGCTATCAGCCCGAGGCCCTGCGGCATGCCGGGCTGCATCGCTACCTTGACGAACTCCACTCCGTGGTCGCCGTGGCGCCCGAACGCATCTTTGACGACTTCGTAAGCTCCGGCGCTGACACCGCCGCTGGTGATGATGAGGTCGACCTCCGGTGCATAGTGGTCCAGGATCGCGGTTAACTGCGCGGCATCATCACTAGTGGTCGACATGCTGACAACGGCGGCACCCGCATCGCGAACGGCGGCTGCCAGCATGACCGAGTTGGATTCATAGATCTGCCCAGGCTTGAGCGAAACCCCGGGAGGAACCAGCTCTGAGCCGGTGGACACCACCAGCACCCGCTGTTGGGCAAACACGGGAAGCTCGGCTATCCCTAACGCGGCGGCCAGGCCGAGAATAGGCGCGGTGATCAGCTGCCCGGCCTGCAGTACTATCGCCCCGGCGGCGACATCTTCGCCGGCATAGCGAATATGTTGGCCTGCTTTGACGGCGGCGTAGATGCTCACCGTGTCGGTTCGTCCATCGGTAGCCTCCACCGGCACTACCGCGGTTGCTCCATCAGGTACTGGCGCGCCAGTCATGATCCGGTGGGCGGTACCGGCCTGGAGGGTGGGGATCTCCGTGCGCCCCGCTGGAATGTCCTCGGTAACGGGCAATGGCACCGGCTTCTCCGGTGCAGCCGAGGCCACTGCGTCGGCTCGCACCGCGTAGCCGTCCATCGCGGAGTTGTCGAAGACGGGCAGGCAGATAGGTGCCGCGACATCGCGGGCTAGGGCTAGGCCGTGTGCCTGTGCTAACGGTAGGGACTGGGTTGGGCGGGCCCGAATCAGCTCGCGGACGGCATGCTGATGTTCGGTGACTGAGCGCATCAGATCTGGATACCGTCTAGTCGGGCACCCTAGCAATCTGGCGGCGGTGCGGAATTTGCTATCGGCGAGCGTGGGAGCCGTGCAGAGGCACCTTATTGCAGAAGCGCGCTATACATTTCGTCATATTTTTCGGCAAGTTCGTCCAGGCGTTTCCCGTTTTCCTGTGCGTTTTGGTGTGTGGTGTGGACAGTGTTTGTGGTTGTGTCGATTCCGGCACTGGATACTGCTAGTTGAAATTGATACGAGATGGCCGGCCCGGTGGGGCCGGAAAAATAGATTGTCCAGAGCGAAGTGGCCCTAGAAGCCGGCTGATCCGGTCGAGATAGCCAGCACAATTGTTTTGCTGTGGATAATCCGACGCCTTGGTAGGGTTGCATTCCTCGATGTCAAGCAGTGAGGGAGAACATGACAGATCTGGCCGGAAACGGGTTTGTTGACGTCACCGTCTCGCGCACTGCCAATGAATGTGCAGTGGACGTTTGGAATGACATCTTTGGAGTTCTGCCGGACCCAGAGTGATCCTAAGCTTAGATCTTATCGAGCGCATTTTTGACGGGGTGGCCCCCGTCTTTGCTGTCGACCTTCCAGATGTGGTGGAGTGGTTGAGCCACTCTGGTATTCCTGCCGTTCCGCTTACCGGCGAGATGTCCGGCGTTGCTGGAGCGGTAGTTGCTGTCAGTGCAAAGGCTGAGACAGTGGGCTTGGCCCAGAGGTCAGAACCGGGGGTCCGCAAGCTCCGGGTGGTGCAAGCTGTCCACGGTGGTGACAGTGCGACGGTGCGGTACACCATCATGCAGTTACTGTCCTCTGATCCGCTGGCGTGTGTGCGGCGCCAAGAAGACATCGCGGCGGCCATCAAATCCTCTGGTAGGTATGTCCAGTTCACTGGGGTTGGCGCCGAGCTGCACGTCCAATTCCCTGGCCGGGCCGGGTTGATGCGTCTCGGCGATCCGATTATCAAACCCGGCGAATCCCTGGGTGCGGCGCACTTCTTCGAGATCGGGCTGACTAATCCAGGGGCGGATAAGGGCAGCGTGTTTCAGGTGAATGGTCGTTGCCGGGCTCGTGGCATGATTGCGGCGCGGGATCAGAAGTTGAGCACGGCGCCGGAGCCAGCGGAATGGGGGCGGTGTCGTTGTGAGATTGCTCGGCTGGGTGTGGACCTGCGTATCCAGGACAATCAGCTGGTCGAATGTGTGCTTGATGGACGGGATATCAGCGCCGATATCGCCCGATGGACAGGTATGCATGGTCTAGGCATTACTGAGTGCTCGATCGGTGTCAACCCCCAAGTGCTCGCGGACGTTGACTGGTCACTGAATTCGGTCATGAATGAGGGCGCACAGGGTATCCACATCGGTTTCGGTCTCTACGACGGGATGCATTTCGACTTCATCTGCCCCGAGGTGGGTCTGGTCAGCGGGTGACCGTCCCGGGTATCCCGGGTAATTGGAGTGTCTGTCTCGCAGTTTTCCCTTCAGGTCCGAATATATAGTGGCAAGACGCCACGATAGTGGGGCTGAGGCTGGCGGCAAAGGAGAGTATTGATGCAACCGGTTGAAGACGAGATTGTCGACATCAGCGTTTCCCGCAACACCGAGGACGGCGCTGAGCATCTGTGGCGGCCGGCCAGCTGTGAGCGCGAAGTGACTTCTTAGGTTTTGACTTTGTCGACCCGAAGTGGCGGTGTCAGCCAGTCCTTGCCCGACGTCTTTGGCGGCGAAGCGCCTATCATCGCCACAGATTTGCCCGAGGTAGCCGAGTGGCTCACCGATTCCGGTGTTTCCAGCATTCCGCTTACTGAGGTCATGTCCATTACTGAAGGCGCGGTACTCGCGGTTAACGCGACCCCCGAAACAATTTGGTTCGCGCAGAAGTCCCAGCCAGGAGTTCGCAAGATCCATTTGGTGCAGTCCGTTCATGGCGGCGACAACCACACGGTGCGATACACGATCACCCAGTGGTTGGTGGCTGATCCGTGGGCTTGTGCGCAGCGGTTAGCCGATATCGCGACGGCCATCAAATCCTCTAGCGGCCGTTTCTCGTTGACTGGGCTAGACACCGATCTCACGGTCCGCCCCCGGGGTCAGGTTGGTCTCATCTATCTGGATGATCCGCTTATCAAGCCGGGCGAGTGCGTGTCTGGCGCCGCCTTTTTCGAGATCGGTTTAGCCAACCTCAAGATCGGGCCGGGGAGCGTTTTTCTGGTTAGCGGTCATTGCCGGGCTCGCGGCATGATTGCGGCCCGGGACTCGGTATTGAGCGCTGCGCCGGAGCCCGCGGAATGGGTCGAATATCGCCACTGCATAGCTGAGGCGGGAGTTGACCTACATATTTGCGATAACCAGCTCGTCGCCTGTCTGCTTGATGGCCGTGACATCAAAGATGAGATCGCCAAGTGGACCGGCGGTTACGGTTTGCGTATCACCGAGTGCTCAATTGGCACCAATAGGCAGGTGCTAACCGGTATTGACTGGTCGCTGAACTCGTTGATGAATGAAGGAGCCCAGGGCATCCACCTCGCTGTAGGCCTTCCTGACGACGGCATGCATTTCGATTTCATCTGCCCCGAAGTGGCTTTGGTCGCGGGGTAACGGTCTGGCCTTCCGTTTCGTCGGCTCGGCTTACTGCCGCATGTTCTTGCACTCGAGGTAGGCGAGTGCTAAAAATGACGTTGGCACTCGCGACCGGCGAGTGCTAGGTCGGGACGGTGAGGCCAGGGCCGCACCAGCGGAAGACAACCCACAGCCGTCCGTCGCGGGCACTGTACCCGGCCACAGCGTCGAAGGGGGCGACCCGACAAGTGGTCGTTCTATGTGCCATCCAATAATTCCGGAGGAATCACTTCGCAATGGCTAAGCAAATTGCGTACGACGAAGAGGCTCGCCGCGGCCTGG
>JAIENC010000251.1 GCA_019751635.1 Mycobacteriaceae bacterium | reverse complement strand
ACACCCACCCGCGAGAAAGAAGCAGCAGGTCAGAAAGCTACACACCGTCAGAATCGCCGAGGATGTCCAAACTCAGGAGCGGTGCGCTATCAGTGCGCGAAGTGCCGGGCACTGTGGTGCCCACGTGGCTTGATCTTGTCCAGGGCAGCGAGCGTAGCGGCAATGTCGTCGTGCAATGCCCGGGCCAGATCCGCGGAAAGTCCTTCGCGGATCACAATCCGCAACACCGCGATATCGGTCGCGTTCTCCGGCATGGTGTAGGCCGGTACCTGCCAGCCGAAGGTGCGCAGCTCGTGGGAGACGTCGAATTCGGTGTAGCCGCGGTCCTCGGCGAGCCGAAAGCTGACCACGGGAATGGCCGAGCCATCCGAGACCAGTTCACAATGCTCACTGGACCGCAGTTGCTCGGCTAACCACTGTGCGGTCTGCGACAAGGTCTGCATGACCGTGGTGTAGCCCTGACGACCCAACCGCAGAAAGTTGTAGTACTGGCCGACGACTTGGTTGCCTGGGCGGGAGAAATTCAAGGTGAATGTCGGCATATCGCCGCCCAGGTAGTTGACCCGGAAAACCAACTCTTCGGGCAGGTATTGCTGACTACGCCAGACCACGAACCCAATCCCGGGGTAGGTCAGCCCGTATTTGTGCCCGCTGACGTTGATCGACACCACCCGCGGTAGCCGAAAATCCCATACCAGATCTGGATGCAGAAAAGGCACCACAAAGCCGCCACTGGCGGCGTCAACATGTACCGGCACGTCAACACCACCGTTGGCGGCTAGGGCATCGAGGGCCGCGCAAATCTCAGCGACAGGCTCTAACTCACCGGTGAAGGTGGTGCCCAGAATCGCAACCACACCGATGGTGTTCTCGTCAACAGCATCAATGACCTGCTCGGGCGAGATGACGTAGCGCCCCTTTTCCATCGGCAGATAGCGCGGCTCAACGTCGAAGTAGCGGCAGAACTTCTCCCAGACCACCTGGACGTTGGAACCCATCACCAGATTGGGGGTGGCCCCCTTGTTCGCACCCATTTGTTGCCGCCAGCGCCATTTCAGGGCCAGTCCGGCCAACATCACCGCCTCGCTGGAGCCCACAGTGGACACCCCGGTGGCGCTAGTCGGGTCGTCAGCACGCAGGCCTTCGGCGTGAAACAGGTCGGCGACCATGCATACACACCGATTCTCGATCGCCGCGGTCACCGGATATTCGTCTTTGTCGATCATGTTCTTGTCGAACGTCTCGGCCATCAACTCCTCGGCCTGAGGATCCATCCAGGTGGTCACGAAAGTCGCTAAATTCAATCGTGAACTGCCGTCAAGCATTAACTCATCGTGGATGAACCGGTAGGCGGCCTCAGGGTCCATCGACTCCTCGGGCAACCGCAGCGCCGGGACTGGCGTAGTAAAAAGCCGCCCGGTGTAGGCGGGGGTGATCGAACGTGCGGACGCGGACGGGTGGTGCGGCACGGCGGGTCCTTTCTCGGCAGGCGGTACTACAGAGCAGCCAATGCGCTTCGGATGTGCGGGACGATCCGAGACGCCGATGTCGGGGCATCGCCCGGTCCCGGATCGGCAGCCGATAAGGCCGCGGCCTGGGCATGCACGAAGGCCGCGCACGCGGCCGCCTCACCGGCCGGTAAGCCAGCTGCCAGCAGCGCGCCAATCATCCCGGAGAGGACGTCACCAGATCCAGCGGTCGCCGCCCAGGACTGCCCCGCGGGATTGAGATAGACCCGGCCGCCGGGTTCGGCGATAACGGTGACATGCCCCTTGAGCAGTACGATGGCGCCAGTTTCTTGAGCAAGCGTGCGAGTCGCGCCAACCCGGTCCGGACCTGGGGGCGCGCCGGTAAGTCGAGCAAATTCGCCGGCGTGCGGTGTCAGCACCGTCGGCGCGACACGACCCGCTAGCAGATCGGGATGGGCCGCCACAATGGTCAGTCCGTCGGCATCGACGACGACGGGTAGGTCGGTGTCTAACGCGAAACCCAAAGCCGACACCCCGGCATCGTCGGTACCTAAGCCGGGTCCGACAACCCAAGATTGGACCCGTCCGGCCTCAGCCGGGGTCGGTGTGGCGATGACTTCCGGCCAGCGCCCGAGCACCTCGGTGTGGGCGCTGCCGACGTAGCGGACCAGCCCAGAAGTTGCCGCTACCGCAGCCCCAGTACACAGCACCGCCGCACCGGGGTAGGTTGACGAACCCGCCAGGATCCCGGTCACGCCCTGGGTGTATTTGTCGTCGTGAGGTCCGGGCACCGGCCAGCGCGACACCACGTCGGCGGCTTCATAGCTCACCATGTCAGTGGCTGGTAGCTGGAGTCCAATATCGACCAGCTGAACCCGCCCACAGTCGGCCAGCGCATGCACCGGTTTGAGCCCGCCGAAGGTCACCGTGAGTTGGGCGCGCACGGCGGGGCCGGTGCTCGCCCCGGTGCCGACATTGATGCCGCTGGGGATGTCAACGGCCACCACCGGGATCCCGGCGGCATCGATGTCGGCAAATATTTCGGCCGCTGCCGGTCGCAGCGGCCCGGATCCGGAGATCCCCACCACGCCGTCGATGACCAGATCGGTACCGTCGGCGACGCGCTCCAGCACACGACCGCCGACTGTGCGCAGCGCCGCCAACCCAGCCCGGTGAGTGTGCTCGGGGTGGAGTAGCACAGCGTCAACAGCTACACCGCGGCGCCGCAAAAACGTTGCCGCCCACAATGCGTCACCGCCGTTGTCACCAGAGCCGACCACTGCACATACTCGGCGACCAACCACCCCGCCGTATCGAGTGGTTAATTCAGCGATGATCGCGGTGGCCAACCCATAGGCCGCACGGCGCATCAACGCACCGTCCGGCAGGCTGGCCAGCAGCGGCGCTTCGGCTTGTCGAATGGCCGCAACGGAGTAGTAACGCTGCATCTAGGACCCGTTTTTCTCGCGGTTATCCAGCCAACGCGCGGGGCGTGGCGGGTCAAGGAGCCGGCGTTGGTGGTGTTGAGCCATGGGATAGAAAGAAAAACCGATCAGAAGCGAGACGAAATGACCGATCGCAGTGAACTCCAGCACAGCGCGATCCATGACCATAACCGGAAAACCAAACACAACGAGTAAAACGGCGCAATAGTGCCAACGCCACGGGCGCACAATGCGGTAAGCCAACACGGCCATCACTCCGACCAGAAAATAGCTGACCCCAATATCGCGGGCATGCACCAACCGTTCGGGGGCCTGGTGATAGCGGATCGCCAACCACAGCAGGCCTTCGCTGAGATAGGTAGCGCCGACGTGGGCGGTCAATCCCACTGTCACCAAACCCAGGTGGCCCAGCCAACGCTCCACCGGGGCCAGAAACAGCGTGAACAGCACGAGATAGGGAAACCAGTGCCGGCCATCGATCCACAGCAAGCTATTAATCAACACTTCCAGCGGATCACGAGCAAGATGGGCAATATTGGTTGAGTCGTCGAGGACCAACTCGTGTACCTGCAGGGTGGCCAGGGTGCGTTGCAGCATCGTGGTGACAAGCAACACGGCCAACCAGAGGTAGGTCACAGGGGCGCTGGCGACAAACCGCGTCACCGCGCTGATCCGTCCCCACATTCGCCTCGACCGGGATGCGTTGGCCACGACGTGACTATTCCACGGTGACCGACTTGGCCAAGTTCCGCGGCTTATCGACGTCATAACCGCGAGCCCGGGCCACCGAAGCCGCAAACACCTGAAGCGGAATCGTGGACAACAATGGCTGGAAAAGCGTTGATACAGAAGGAATTTCGATTAAATGATCGGCGTAGGGGCGTACCGTGTCATCACCCTCTTCGGCGATAACGATGGTGATCGCACCACGGGTCTGGATCTCCCGAATGTTGGATAACAGCTTGGCATGTAGCGTGGCCGCCCCACGCGGTGAGGGCATGATGACGATCACCGGTAGGTCATCTTCGATCAGGGCGATCGGACCGTGCTTAAGCTCGCCGGCGGCGAAGCCTTCGGCGTGCATATACGCCAGCTCCTTGAGCTTGAGCGCTCCTTCCAACGCCACCGGATAACCGACATGACGCCCCAGAAAGAGCACGGTCGAGGACTGAGCGAACCGATACGCCAGGTCAGCTACCGGTTTCATGCCGGCCAGAACGCGCGTCACCAAATCCGGCATGGATTCCAGCTCGCAGTATTCGCGAGCCACCTCATCGGGGTATTTCGTGCCGCGAGCTTGCGCCAACGCCAAGCCAACCAGGTAATTAGCCGCAACCTGCGCGAGAAATGTCTTGGTCGAGGCCACCCCGATCTCGGGGCCAGCCCGGGTGTAGAGCACCGCGTCGCATTCGCGTGGAATCTGGGAGCCATTGGTGTTGCAGACCGCCAAAACCTTGGCCTTCTGCTGCTTGGCGTGTCGTACGGCTTCGAGGGTGTCCGCGGTCTCACCGGACTGCGAGATCGCCACCACCAGTGTGCTACGGTCCAGCACCGGGTCCCGATAGCGAAATTCACTGGCGAGTTCCACTTCCACGGGCAGCCTCGTCCAGTGTTCAATTGCGTACTTGGCCAACAGCCCAGAGTGATAGGCCGTCCCGCAGGCAACAACAAATACCTTGTCGATCTCGCGCAGTTCTTGATCGGAGAGCCGCTGCTCGTCGAGCACAATCCGGCCGTCGACGAAATGCCCCAGCAGGGTGTCGGCTACCGCCGCGGGCTGCTCGGCGATCTCCTTGAGCATGAAGAACTCATATCCGCCCTTCTCCGCAGCCGATAAGTCCCAATCGATGTGGAAGGCGCGCGCATTGGCGGCATCATCGTTGCCGTGAAAGTCAAGGACTCGGTAGCTGTCGGCAGTAATGAACACCGCCTGGTCCTGGCCAAGCTCAAGTGCGTCGCGGGTGTAGGAAATGAACGCGGCAACATCGGATGCGACGAACATCTCGCCCTCGCCGATACCCAGCACCAGCGGCGTTGACCGGCGCGCGGCCACCAACGTGCCGGGTTCGTCGGCATTGGCGAAAACCAGACTGAAATGACCTTCCAGCCGACGCAACACCGCCAAGACCGAACCCAGAAAATCACCGGCAGTATCGCCGTGGCGGTACTGCCGTGACACTAAGTGCACAGCTACCTCAGTGTCGGTGTCGCTAGTGAATTCGACCCCAGCCAGTTCCAGCTCACGCCGCAGGACCGCGAAATTCTCGATAATGCCGTTGTGGACGACGGCAATTCGGCCGTCAGCATCGCGGTGCGGGTGCGCGTTACGATCGGTGGGGCGTCCATGGGTGGCCCAGCGGGTGTGTCCCAGTCCCGTACTGCCGGTCAACAGTGTCGGCGCCATCTCGGCCACCGCAGCCTCAAGATTGGCTAGCCGACCCGCCCGACGCCGCACAATAAGTTCGCTAGTACCGTCAGCCAACGCCAGGCCAGCCGAGTCGTAGCCGCGGTACTCCATCCGACGCAGCGCGCCCATGACGACGTCGCAGGCAGCGCGCTGCCCGACATAGCCGACAATTCCGCACATAGCTGACCAGGGTAGTGCAGGCGGCCAGCGTTCCGGTGACGCAGCAGCTGATTGCCGGCTGGCCAAAGCGCCGATTCGGCACAGCATGGCTGTGCGCTACCGTCAACAGGTGGCCCGCATCCGCACACTCGCCGCTGCCCTGGCTCGACCGGGCCCACACCGAGTTTTGCGTGGCGAGCTGGGCTTCGCCGGACTGCCGGGCGTGGTGTACACCCCGGAAGCCGGGCTGAATCTGCCGGCCATCGCCTTTGGCCACGACTGGCTTACCGGCAGCGATCGCTACCGCGGCCTACTCGAGCACCTTGCTTCCTGGGGTATCGTTGCCGCCGCGCCGGACACCGAACGCGGGCTTGTACCGTCGGTGCTCAATCTTGCCTTCGCTATGGGTAGGGCTCTCGACATTGTCACAGACGTGCGCCTGGGCCCCGGAAAGATCAGTGTGCACCCCAGCAAACTCGGACTGGTGGGCCATGGTTTTGGCGGTTCGGCAGCGGTGTTCGCGGCGGCCGGAATGCCGCGTAAACCTAAAGCGGTAGCTGCGATTTTCCCGAGCATCACCAACCCGACAGCTGAGCTACCCGGCACCACCCTTGCCGTTCCCGGCGTGATACTCAGCGCCCCCGGAGATCGACAAAGTTTGCTTTCCCAGGCAACTGGTCTTTCCCAAGCGTGGAAATCGGCAACCCTGCGCGTGGTCACCCACGCCGAACCTCAGGGCCTAGCCGAGGGGCGCCGCTTCTTGAAAGTGGTTGGGCTGCCTAGCTCGCACCGCAAGACGCACAAGGCTGTTCGAACATTACTGACCGGATATCTGCTTGGTGTGCTCAACGGTGATAAGGCATACCGCGCATTCACCGATCCGCACGTGCAGCTACCGGGCACTGACGCCGCAGCACCCGCCGCCAACCCTGCCTCGATCGAGGACAAAATTGTCGCGCTACTGAAGTAGCACTGGGTTCACTGCCCAGCCTGCGGCAGTTCGTCGGCCGCGATCTCGCATGGGGGTTTCTCCTCAAGTGGCTGGCTGGACGTTGCCGCGGACGGCGCGGGGGCAACCGGCGGCTCGGAGACTGGCTCAGACACCGGAACTCTGTCGGTCGCCGCAACGGAGAGCTGGCTAGCCGCTGGCTGCGCAATGGCTTGTGGGCCGCTCTGGGTAGTCGCGTGATCAACCGTTGCTGCCGGGTCAGGTTCCGCCGCCCGGTCTTCGGGTTGGGTAGTCGACGAGCCCAGCAGCTCACCCATGGTCTGAATAATCCGGTCAATGAGTCCGCTGAGACTGCCCACCCCATTGGAGTGTCCCGCCGCCGGGAATCCGATGCCCTCATCAAGGCCCGTTCCCCAACCCGGGGCCGCAAGCGGCGGGCTCGGCGACAGCACCGGCGCCAGTCCCGGCCCGGGTGTATCGCCATCCGGTGCTGACGGCAGCCTGGCGGCCTGCGGTATAGCCGCCGCAGGAATGCTTAATTCAGCTGTTCGACCAGGAATTTGGCCGCCTAAACCGAGTTCTTCGGGAACTGCAAAGCGGGCCGGCAAGGCAGCGGTGAGCCGCTCAATGAGCATGTCATAGGAGGCCGCAACAGCCGCTTGCGTCCTATGCATGGTTGCCAGCCACTCACCGCGAATGTCGTTGTCGACATAGGGGGCGATCTGTTGGCGAATCAGATCCTCGGCGGCCAAGCTGTCACTAACGCCGGCGATGACGGCTTGTGCTGCCGGCAGCCAGGCCGGCCGTTGCCCTATCGTGCGGTCGTCGATGGCCGCGGCCACCGCCACTTTTCGCGCTACCAACTCCCCCAGCTGGTCACGGAGAACCTGGCATCCCTCGGCAGCCGCACGGATACCAGAAACCACCGCCTGCGCAGCAGCACAGTGTCGGTGCAGAAATTGGATTGCCGCATCAACTCCCGGCCCCATCCCGGCCTCAGCCAACGCCGCGATCTGCGCCAGCTGAGTTCGCCGCGCCTGGTCAACGAGGTGGAACGCGGACCGCAGCTGAGCGCAATCGTCGTCGAGCACGTGTAGATCTAGACCCTGCTCGCTGTCGTAGTAGTCCCGAATCTGAGAGTCGAAAGCCGTCAGCTCCAGATGGTGGTAACCAAGCACATGGCACGCCCAGACGTAGGTCTGGGTGCGCTCAACGGCAGGCCGCCCCTCCTGCAGACGCGCCGCGACATCGAAGCCGGTTGTCACGATCAGCCGAGCCGAGCCGCAGCGCCCAGTTCGGCGTTAAGGTAGCGGTCCGCGGTGAACCGCAGTGTCGTGGCGATCTCGCGAGCCGCTTGGGACCACTGCGCCACCGCACCCGCCAATCGGTATAGAACGGCCCGTAACGCATCACCACAGCCGGCATGCGCCCGCCCGGCGACGGACCCGTCGAAAGCCAACTTCGCCAAGTGCTGACGCACGGCATCATCGATCAGGTCGACAGCGGTATCCCACTGATCCGCGACCGCGTGAAGTGCCGAGACATCCATCCGGGTAAGCGTGCGGCGTTGGTCCATGCTCACTACGACGGGCAGAACTGGCTGACGGTTCCGGTGAAAATCCGAACTGCGGCCGGCCCGAGCGGCGTCGCGCTAGCAATCTCAGCAGCGCTGAGCGCTCACCGAATCGGCGACTCGCTTGGCCAGCCGACACGCGATGTCTTCATCAGCCGCCTCCACCATGACCCGAATTAATTGTTCAGTTCCCGACGGACGCAACAGGATTCGGCCAGTATCGCCAAGCTCGGATTCAGCCTCCCGGACCGCGGCGGTAACTGTTGGCGCCGCAACCGCGGTGGCTTTATCCGCAACCTCGACGTTGATCAGCACTTGCGGCAGCGTCTGCATGGCCGAAGCCAGACTGGCCAACGACTTACCGGTCTGGGCCATCCGCGACATCAAACGTAGCCCAGTGATAATGCCGTCACCGGTGGTCGCCAATCCGGGCAATACGATATGACCGGATTGCTCGCCACCGAGGCTGTAGTGGCCGGCCTTAAGTTCTTCGACAACATAGCGATCGCCGACACCAGTGGTGCGCACCGTGACACCAGCCGCCCGCATCGCCAGATGTAACCCGAGGTTGCTCATCACCGTGGTGACTAAGGTGTTCGAGGCCAGTTCACCGGCTTCTTGCATGGCCAACGCCAACACCACCAGGATGGCGTCGCCGTCAACAACCTCACCGCTGGCATCCACCGCCAGACACCGGTCGGCGTCACCGTCATGCGCCAAACCTAGGTGGGCACCGTGGCGTAGCACCATGGCGCGCAGTGGGTCCAGATGTGTCGACCCGCAGCCTTCGTTGATGTTCAACCCGTTGGGCTCGGCGTTGATGGCAATCACCCGAGCACCGGCGGCGCGGTAGGCGGCCGGCGCCGCCACCGATGCCGCGCCATGCGCGCAATCAACGACCACGGTCAGGCCCTCAAGCCGCACCGGACTGACCTTGCTCACCTGAAACAAGTAGCGTTCCAACGCATCTCGAGCTTCGACAACACGGCCTATCTCGGCACCAGCCGGGCGTAATCCCGGCCCGCTAGCGACCAGTTCTTCGATCCGATCCTCGGTGTCGTCGTCGAGTTTATGACCGCCCGGTCCGAAAATTTTGATGCCGTTATCGGGCATCGGATTATGCGAGGCCGAGATCATCACCCCGAAGTCGGCGTCGTAGGCACCAGTCAGATAGGCAACCGCGGGCGTGGGCAGCACCCCGGCCCGCAATGCGGTGACACCCTCGCTAGCCACACCGGCGATCACTGCAGCTTCCAGCATTTCCGAGCTAGCCCGCGGATCACGGCCTATCACGGCAACGAGCCGACGCTGCCCGGTCCCACCGGTACCGGCAAGTCGTCGGGCCGCGGCAGCACCGAGGGCCATGGCCAGCTCGGCCGTGAGGTCGCGATTCGCGACCCCACGGACGCCATCGGTACCGAATAGGCGACCCATGATCGCCGATCAGCGCTTGCTGTACTGCGGTGCCTTACGTGCCTTCTTCAGGCCGTACTTCTTGCGCTCGATAGCACGTGGATCACGAGTGAGGAAGCCGGATTTCTTCAGCGGAGGCCGGTCTTCGGGCCATACCAAAATCAACGCCCGCGCGATCGCTAGCCGTAACGCACCGGCCTGACCGGACGGTCCGCCGCCATTGAGATGAGCGAAAATATCGAAGCTGCCCAACCGATCAACGGTGACCAGCGGAGCCTTGATCAGTTGCTGGTGTACCCGGTTGGGGAAATAGTCTTCCAAGCTACGGCCGTTGAGCTCGAACTTTCCGGTGCCAGGCACCAGCCGCACTCGGACAATTGCCTCCTTGCGGCGGCCGACGGTCTGGATGGGACGCTCGAACACAAAGGACTCCCCCGGCCCAGCTACCTGAGCCGCTGCCGAACTCTCGGCCGGCGCCGACTCGGTGGCCTCCTGACCGGCTTGATTCTCCGCTGTCTGGGTCATTGAGCCACCTGCTTGATCTCGTACTGAACTGGCTGCTGGGCGATATGCGGGTGCTCCGGACCTGCATAAACACGAAGCTTGCGCTGAATTTGGCGACTGAGCTTGTTCTTGGGCAGCATGCCAACAATCGCTTTCTCGACTACCCGATCGGACTGCTTTTGCATAAGCTCGCCGATCGTGCGGCTGCGCAAGCCACCGGGATACCCCGAGTGACGGTAAGCCAGCTTGTTACGCAGCTTGCCGGCGCTAATAGCAACCTTGTCTGCGTTGATCACGATGACAAAATCGCCGCCGTCAACGTTGGGGGCGAAGGTCGGCTTGTGCTTGCCGCGCAGCAAATTTGCAGCCACAACAGCAAGGCGGCCAAGCACGACGTCGGTGGCGTCGATGACATACCACGATCGCGTGGTGTCACCCGCCTTCGGCGCGTAGGTAGGCACAGCGCTTACTCACTTTCTCTGCGAGCCCGTCTCTCGGGAACGGATCCCGGCTCCAGCGATCCGGGTGTCGGTCAGGTGTCAACGGTGGGGATGGACTCGGCGACCAACAGTGACCCGAGATCCCTGGCGTACATACCGCACACCAACCGAGCAGCCTACCATCGCCTTGGTGGCGAGCGCGAAACCGTGACGGGCACCACCCGGGATGTGCGCCACTGCTTCGCTCTGCTTAACCCAGATACAGTGGGCCGATGCGATGGGATCCCGCGCAATACGGCCGATTCGCCGATGAGCGCAACCGCGCCTTTCTCGATCTCGTCGCCCGGATCGGGGCCACCGCACCACACCACGTGGTCGACATTGGATGCGGATCTGGGTATCTGACTGGCCTACTAGCCCAACGTTGGCCTGCGGCAAAAGTGCACGGCATCGACTCTTCTCCAGAGATGATCGCCGAGACCACCAGCGTGCGTGGAGTGTCATTCTCGGTCGCCGATGCCGCTGATTGGCGGCCCACCCCGAGCGTCGACGTAATTGTGAGCAATGCTGCGCTGCAATGGGTTCCGGGACATCAGCAGCTGATGATTCAGTGGGCATCGGGCCTGCCTCGCGGCGGTTGGTTGGCCGTACAGGTGCCTGGCAACTTTCACGCTCCCGCACATTCCTTGATGCGCGCCCTGGCGGAGAGCCCACGCTGGAGACCGCAACTGGGCCGCCTTGTTGACCACCGTGACTGGTCGGGCACACCGGAGTCCTACACCAACGCGTTATTGGGAGCCGGATTAGTTGCCGATGTCTGGGAGACCACCTATCAGCATGTGCTGTCGGGCCAGAATCCGGTGTTGGAGTGGTTGCGCGGCACCGCTTTACGCCCCCTGCTTGCCGAATTATCGCCCGCCGACGCCACCGAGTTCCTCGATGAGCTGGCAACCCAGTTACGGCAGACCTACCCAGTTAGCGAGCAGGGGACGCTTTTTGCCTTCCGACGCATTTTTGCCGTCGGACACAAGCCGTAGCGGCCCGCCTCGCGTTACCTGTGTGGTCCCGACGGCTCCCCTCCATCGGGACCACACAGCGCCACTAGGGTCGAGTAGCTAACGGCTACAGCGCCCAGACACCGGCGACGCGGCGATCCGTGTCCGCTACTTCCTGCGCACCGGTGCGTACCGCATGGCCCAGGCTGATCAGCATCTCGTTGAGCACAGTGGCCGCTTGGTGCCACTTTAGCTGTTCGGCCTGGTAGGCAGCCGCAGCTTCGCGGGTCCACACCTGCTGCAGCGGGGCGATCTGCGACCTCAGCTCTTCCAACGCGGCGTTGAACCTCGCCGACGTTGCGGTGATCTCCTGGCTGATCGAGTGTTCGATTGCGTCAAAGTCGTAGGAAAACAGTGAGTTCACGAGTCCGCCCTGTACGTTCAGAGGTTTTCCACCGCAGCGATGTGCTGTGCATGGTTTTGGCCGGCCGCACGCAGTGCGGCTTCGTTGTGCCGGATGGTCTCAGCGATCACCCGCAGCGCCCGACAGAGCCGTATCGACTCAGCATTCCAGCGATCCACCACGCTCGTGAAACGTGCGGCTGCCAGCCCGCCCCACACCGACGGCGGCACCGCACTGACCCGACCTATGAACGCTTGCAGCATGATCCGGATCTCGTCGTTGCCGACATCGATAGCGTTTGCCGCCGAACGCATCACGTCGAAGTCCGTGCTCAGCGTATTGGCGCCGATCGGTACGCTCATCTGCCTTGCCCGCCCCCACCGAAGCACGGATTGATCAGCATCGAACTCCCCCTTCATCCCCTACCGGTCATGTAGTTACGACTGCAGCTGTACGTATGTGGTTCCGTTCTCTTTTTCACCACCGACAGTTCACCGCACGACCCGGACGGACCGCACAGCCTGATCACACACCGCACGGATAGCGTCCCCGCCAGCGGGACGGCTCTGACATCCGATACCGATACGAATGGCCTTGTCCACCAAGATAATCCAGGCAATATCATGCTCCGGACGGACTTCTCGATAAGTCACCGCGGACCGACCAGCTGCCATAGCGGATGGATTAAAGTCCACGAACACACCTGGGGGCTGTTGATCAATAGTGCGTTTGAGTTGGTTGGCCGTGCTGTCCAGAGTGTCACCGACAGCCGGCGCTTGGGTGATATGCACCACCACCTGTGGATCCAACGGCGAAGTGACCTGGATCCGCGCTGAGCCAACCCCGTTAGCCACTCGCTGAGTCGACCAGTGCGCCGGAATGGTCAACGCGATCTGACCCTCCACCAGAGATGCCGTCGACGATGTCGTCCTAGGCGGCACACTGGCCTGGCCGAATTCGTTGACCCCGATAAGTGTTGCCGCCACCACCGCAATAACTCCGATCACCCAACCCCACGGCAACCCGAACCAGGGTCGAGCCCTGCCGATCTGCTCGTTCGCCGACAAGCTGGTCGACTCCGACGTAACTGGCAACATGGCGGCGGATTCAGTGGCCAGCACTGCGCAACCCCACTGCGCCAACTGCTCATCATCGACGGTGACAACGTTGAGTGTGGCGTCGGCATGCCGTAGCCCGTCAGCAATCATTGTCGCTAAAGCCGAAGCGCCCCTGACGGTGGACGGGCTATCAATGCGCACCGTGGCAGCCCTACCGCAGGTCATGGCGGCAACAATCCGCACAGCACCCTGCGCCACCTGCCGCGGTGCGAGCCGTCGGGACTGAGCAACCCGCTCGGCTCCGATGACTACCACGAACTGGTCGGCGATCTCGACCACGAGCAGCAGCTCCGGTTCGTGCGGTGTCACTGAGTCCGCTACACCCGGCGATACCCGCATCAACAACCAGGAGCGCGGTCGAGCCAGGACGTGGTCAGCCACGATCTGTGCGGCGCCAGCGACCATCGTCACGCGTGACGCCGACCACCATGAGGGATGCACAACGATTACCTTCTGCACCACAAGCGATGAGTTAAGGCCTCGGCAATCCAACGAATGCAGCACGTCCCGCCAGAGTGTCTCAACAGCGACCGGACTATCCGCTCTCAACGCCACGCGGTCGTCGACTGCCGCCAACGCCTCCCGGGATAGCGAAATATCATCGACAGTCTTTGTGCCACAACAGAGTCGACGGATCGAGCCTGGTCCTACTTCGATGACGGCGCAGTGCCCGCTCATGGCGGCTCGGTCCAGCCCACTTGAACACGTGCCGAGCGACCGTCACTAGTAACCAAGACCCCCCGGCCCGCCGGCAAGGGCATCGGGCGATGCGAACCGATCAGTGGACCCTCGTCTGGACACCCGCTCATGAACAATCCCAGACAGCCAAGGTCTTTCAGGCCCGCAAGAAGCGGCTCGTAGAGTGCCCGCGCAGCGCCCCCACTACGGCGGGCTAGCACCACATGCAGTCCATAATCGGCGGCCTGGGGTAGGTAATCCACCAGGGAGTTCAGTTGATTGCCGGCCGAAGCAGCGAGCACATGGTAATCGTCAACAACCAGATAGCAATCCGGCCCGGGTTGCCTCAGCCGGTCCCGTAACTTGGCCAGTAGATCCTCAACCGCAGGCAGTGCCGGCGCGTAGCCGCTCAGCGTATCCGCCTCGACAACACCAAGCAGGGTGCGACGAAAATCGACGATAAACAACTGCCTAGGCTGACCCGCCCCGGTCCGGACAATCTCGCGACACAACGTGCGTAAGGTGGCCGTCTTTCCGCAGCCGCTATCTCCAAAGATCAGCAGGTGCCCATGATTATCGAAATCGACAGCTACTGGGGCTAGTTCGCGTTCTTCAAGACCGAGAAGTACGCGCGCCGCGAGGTCACCTGATGCCCGCGCAACAATGCTGTGTTGATCCACCCGCGTGGGAAGCAGCCGAATCGGGGGCGCGACCAAGTTGGGGTAGCGATGCAGCATCGCCTCAATCTGGTCTAGCCGTGACAGTGCGATCGCCATGTGCAGACCCTGCGGGGAGAGCCCCCGACCGGGGCTACCGAGCGGCACAAGCTGGGCCCGTTTGCGGTCCACTTCTGAGTCTGCTGGATCGCCGAGCCGCAATTCGATCCGAGTGCCAATTCGATCTTTCAAGCAGGCTCTGATCTCCGCCCAACGCGACGCCGTCAGCACCAGGTGAACACCGAACGAAAGCCCTTGGTCTGCAAGGTCTGTCACGGCTTGTTCAACCGATTCATGCGCACGGCGCAAGCTGGGCCAACCATCAATAACGAGAAATACATCGCCGAAGGGGTCGTCGCGGAAAAGCGCCGGCCGCTCGGCCCGGACTTGCCGGTACCGGCTCATCGAGTCCAGACCGTGGTCGCGGAATAAGGCGGCTCGGTTATGCACAATCGCTTGCAGCGTGTCGATCATGCGCGCAACCAACTCTGGTTGAGTTCGGGTAGCCACCGCACCCATGTGCGGCAACGAGCTCATCGCGGCCAGCGTCCCGCCGCCGAAATCGAGACCGTAGAACTGCACTGCGCGCGGATCATGACTGATGGCCAACGCGAAGATCAGGGTGCGCAGGGCAGCGGATTTGCCTGATTGGGGGGCACCAACCACCGCGACATTGCCCGAGCTGCCGGCCAAGTCGACGAACAGCGGCGTTCGGCACTGCTCAAATGGCCGGTCAACAACACCGATAGCGGCAGTCAAACCGGTCGACAGCGGTTCGGCCGGGGCACCTTCGACCCGCAGCAAGGAATCCAGCGTCGGGGCCGCGCCCAGTGGCGGCAACCAGACTTGGTGCGCACGTGGGCCCAGCCCGGAAAGTCGATCCAGGACTGCTTCGAGGGTGGTTTGTCCATCCTGCTCAGATTTTCCACCGGTCTCGACAGCGGTAATCGAACCCGAGGCGCGGGCCGTGAACAGGCGCACAGACGACGTGTTGCGACCTACCGCCGCAACGGGTCGCTTCGCTCGCCTCACCGAAACCGATGCCGCTTGGAAGCGGATCAGCTCATCAGGACCGGTCCGCAGGAATCCAGCACCGGGCTTATTCGGCAGCTGATACGCGTCCGGCACACCCAGAACTGTCCGAGATTCATTGGCGGACAATGTTTTCAGACATATCCGATAGGAAAGGTGGGCTTCCAGACCGCGCAGCCGAGCTTCGTCCACCCGCTGACTGGCCAGCAGCAGGTACATTCCCAGCGACCGACCAAGCCGGCCAATCGCCACAAAGACGTCCACAAAATCGGGGTACTGACTGAGCAGTTCGGAGAATTCGTCAACAATGATGCATAGCGTCGGTAAAGCACCGAAAATATTAGTGCCACAATATTTTTCAGAGATTTTTCCGGAACGTCGAGCGTCTTCATAGGCCGCAACGCTGACCATGTTGCCGGCTGCTCGAAGCAGTTGCTGACGCCGGTTCATCTCACCGGTCAACGCCTCACGCATCCGAGCAACCAGCGGCTCTTCTTCAGCAAGATTAGTGATAACCGCGGCCACCTGTGGAGCCCGCTCCATCCCGAGAAACGTTGCCCCACCTTTAAAGTCAATCAGAATGAGGTTCAGTACCTGCGGCGAGTTCAGGGCCATCAGACCCAACGCCACGGTGCGTAACAACTCCGATTTGCCCGAACCGGTAGCACCGATACATAGGCCGTGGGGACCCATCCCCTGCTCGGCGGCTTCTTTAATGTCGAGTTCCAGCGGCCGGCCCGCGCTGGTCGCGCCGATCGGAACGCGGAGCCGATCACGGTAGCTTTGGTTGCGCCACAGCGTGCTCGGATCAAGGTCGGCGATATCGCTGACCTTGATCCGAGCCCGCCAGGCCGAACCCTCCGCGGGTGGTCGATCGTGCTCAGTTTCGGGCTCACTGACGTGATAGCCGGCTAGCCGGCGAGCGCAGACCAGCGCCACCTGCGGATCCATCTGGTCGGGTGTGACCCGCACGTCTTCCTGACCGGCACGCGTGACCGTAAGCGTTTCGGCCGCGATGCCTAGCCGCATGACGCTAGTAGCCATTCCCGGCGAACCGGCAGAACCAACCACCAGGGTGGTTAACCGCGGGGTCGAGGCACGGTCTATGGCAGGCCCACTGCCCCCGTCGAGCTCATGGTCCACAATGAGCACCAGGTGAGCTTGCGAATCTGTGGCAGCCAAACCCATGAACGCGGTTTCAGCCGCCGCCATGGACGGATACCTCATTCGCACTGCGCCACACCCATCATGGGCCCAGGGATGCTGGTGATGCGGCAACCATTTCAGCCAGTCCCAGTGAATCTGACTGGGTTCACCAATAACGCCCGCAATCAGCAACCGATCCGGGGCGTGGAACACCGCCAATTGACAGATCATCGCCCGCAGTAGCC
>JAIENC010000261.1 GCA_019751635.1 Mycobacteriaceae bacterium | reverse complement strand
CACAATGGTTTCCGAGGAGAATGTCGCGCTGGCGCCACGGCGGCGCAGCAGCGCACGCACCCGGGCTACCAGTTCAGCCAGCACAAAAGGCTTGACCAAGTAGTCATCGGCGCCGGCTTCTAAGCCCGCCACTCGGTCATCGACGGAGCTGCGAGCACTGAGCACGCATACCGGAACGTCGTTGTCCATGGCCCGCAACGCGGTGACGACACTAACGCCATCGAGCACCGGCATGTTGATGTCAAGCACAATCGCATCCGGCCGATTTTCGGTGGCGCTGCGCAGCGCCTCGGCGCCGTCGACGGCGGTAGCCACCTCAAACCCGGAGAGCCGTAACCCACGCTCCAGCGAGGCCAGCACATCGGAGTCGTCGTCGACAACCAATACCCGCGGCGAGGTTGCACTAGTGTCCATGCTGCCCATCTTGCCTGAGTGGCTTTTGCGGCTGCAGGAGCAGCCCTGCACCGGCTCGGTGTTACGGCAAACCAATGCGGCGATAGCGTTTCAGGCGGGTGGTCAATCGTGGCGTGTCAGCTAGCGCCCGTAGCGCGTGCAGTTCCTGGGCGATGGCCTGGGCTAACCGCGTACAGAACTCGATCGGTTCGTCAGCGGCATCGGGGTACTCGGCCACGATGGCATCGATAATGCCCGACTGCAGCAGGTCGATTGATCGAATCCCTTGGGCAGCAGCCATTTCAGCGCAGTGGTCGGTGTCGCGGAAGACGATTGCACTGGCTCCTTCCGGTGGTAGCGGGGCCAACCAGCCATGTCGCGCGGCCAGCACTCGGTCGGCAGGCACCATCGCCAGAGCGGGGCCGCCACTGCCCTGGCCGAGCAGCACCGACACCGTAGGGGTGCGCACGGTGACCAACTCGGCTAGGCAGCGGGCAATCTCACCAGCTAGCCCGTCCTCTTCGGCTTGTGGGGATAATGCCGCGCCAGCGGTGTCGATGACGAGCACCAAGGGCAGTCGTAGACCTGCGGCTAGCGCCATGCCGCGGCGGGCCAGGCGCAGTGCTGCTGGCCCGATCAGCCCGTTGGCAACGTGCTGCTGGCCCACCACAATGGCGGGTTGGCCAGCGAATCTGGCCAGCGCCAATAACGTGCCTTGTGTTGATCCTGATTCACTCCCCGCCAGCAGTACCGAATCGGTGGCCCCATGTCGCAGCAGGTCGATGACCCCGGGACGGTCTGGTCGCCGCGAGGAAATCACCGAATCCCAGGCCGAAACTTCGGTATTCGAGGTTGTCGGCGAGGTGATCTTTGGCGCCGGTAATGGTTGGGCATCATCGGCGATAATTTTGAGGGTGCGGTCCAGCCGTGTGCGTAGCTCATCCAGTGCGACCACACCATCAATGATGTTGTGCTGCAAGAGATTTTCTGCGGTCTGAATGCCGGCCGGAAAGGGTTCACCGTACAGTTGCTGATACACTCGGGGCCCTAAGAAGCCGATCAGCGCTCCCGGTTGGGCGATGGTGACATGCCCCAACGAGCCCCACGATGCGAACACCCCGCCGGTCGTTGGTTGGCGTAGATACACCAGGTAGGGCAGGTGTGCCTGCTTATGTAGCGTGACGGCGGCGGCGATCTTTACCATCTGCAGAAAAGCGACCGTGCCCTCCTGCATTCGGGTGCCTCCCGAACTCGGTGAAGCTAGTAGCGGAAGCCGTTGCGCGGTAGCGCGTTCCACTGCAGCGGTGATTCGCTCAGCCGCGGCCACCCCGATCGAGCCACCGAGGAAACCGAAGTCGCAAGCCACCACCGCGATGCGTCGGCCGAATAGACGTCCTTCGCCGGTGAGGACCGATTCATCGTGACCGGTCGTGGCGCGAGCCGCGGTGAGGTCTTGGGCATAGGACGGGGTTATGGGTAGTGCTACCGGGTCGGTGTCCCAGCTCAGGTAGGACCCCACGTCCAACACCGCATTATGCAGTTCGGTGACCGCAATCAGATTCACCACAAGAGGGTAATCGGCCGATTGCGCCTGTCATCTGATTATGCCGCTCGATAAGGTGTGCTGATGATCGGTGTTACTCAAATTGGATCCGTTGTCACCCTTGAGCTACAGCGCCCAGAGCGGCGTAACGCGCTGAACTCCCAGTTAGTGGAGGAACTGCGCGAGGCCATCGAGAAGGTCACTGCAGAGGGCGCGCGAGTTGTGGTGCTGACTGGCCAGGGCACGGTGTTTTGCGCCGGTGCTGACTTAACTGGAGACGCTTTCGCCGCCGGCTATCCTGACCGGCTCGTCGAACTACACAAAGCCATGGACGCAGCGCCGATGCCGTTGATCGGAGCCATCAATGGCCCAGCCATTGGCGCCGGCCTGCAGTTGGCGATGCAATGCGATCTGCGAGTTGTTGATCCGGACGCATATTTCCAGTTTCCGACGTCGAAATACGGTCTAGCCCTAGATAATTGGAGTATCCGTCGATTGAGTTCACTAGTCGGGCACGGGCGGGCTCGGGCCATGTTGCTCACTGCCGAAAAGTTAACCGCGCAAGTAGCGCTGCAAACCGGTATGGCAAACCGGATCGGGACGTTGGAGCAGGCCCAGGAATGGGCTGCCGAGATTGCCGGACTGGCGCCAATTGCGTTGCAGCACGCTAGGCGGGTACTCAATGACGACGGTGCCATCGAGCAGGCCTGGCCAGTCCACAAGGAACTCTACGATAAAGCCTGGGCCAGCCAGGATGCCATCGAAGCTCAGGTAGCGCGGGTGCAGAAACGGCCGCCGAATTTTCACGGGGCTTGACCGCTATGGTGCGTGCGGCCATCCGGCGGGTGGCGCCGAGGGTCACCGCCTCCGCGACGTTAGCGGCTGCTGCGGGCTGGCTATGGCGGGCCATGCGTGGTGTGCCTGGAGCGCTGGGCGCTTCTTCGGCGGTGATCCGTGCGGTGGCGGCAGGCTCGACGAACTTTCGTGACGGTGCTTTTGCCAACATTGATCCGGCCGCTTCCGTTCGCTTCGATGGCGAACAACTTCGGCTCGTCTCTTGGGAGATCATCAATGGTCGTGCCGCCAGTCGGCCCCGCGCGCCAATCCCCCTAGCCGGTCCGACGGCTGTCGCGCCTCCGTCTCGGTCATTGCTGGTCAGCTGGTACGGGCACTCGACGGTCTTGCTGGAGATCGACGGTTATCGGGTGCTCACCGACCCGGTATGGAGCAACCGTTGTTCGCCATCAGGTCTTATCGGACCACAGCGCTTGCACCCGGTGCCCAGGCAACTGGAGACCCTGCCGGCGGTGGACGCCGTGGTGATCAGTCATGACCACTATGACCACCTGGATGTCGAGACGATCATCGCGTTGGCTCGTCTGCAACGTGCTCAGTTCTTCGTCCCGCTTGGGGTGGGAGCGCATCTTCGGCAGTGGGGTATTGCCGAGCAACGCATCGTTGAACTTGACTGGTATCAACAGGCTAGGGTCGATGAGCTGACGCTGACCTGCACGCCCGCTCGGCATTTCTCCGGTCGGTTCCTGGACCGCAACGTCACCCTGTGGGCCTCATGGGTGCTGGCCGGCCCGAAGCATCGGGTGTACTTCGCCGGCGATACCGGCTATACCAAGACTTTTGCGCGAATCGGTGCAGAATACGGCCCGTTTGAGCTGACCCTGATGCCGATAGGCGGGTACAACGCGGCGTGGCAAGACCTACATATGACCCCGGAGGAGGCGGTTCGCGCGCATCTGGATATCACCAGCTCACCGTCTGGAGTTCTGGTGCCGATTCATTGGTGCACCTTCCGGCTGGCTCCACACCCGTGGGCCGAGCCGATTGACCGCCACCTGGTGGCTGCTGATGCTGCGCGCGTTCGAGTGGCTACGCCCTTGCCGGGCAAGCAGATTGATCCGGTCCAGCCACCCGAACCTGACTTGTGGTGGCGCTCGCTATCCGGAGGATAGTTCGGTGAAGCAGTGATCATCTTTGGCGAACTGGGCAAAGACAGCGCTGGTTACTGCAGCGACAAGGTCTTCCCGTGGCCCAGCGTCGTGGCAATTCTTCGCCGAGTGTGAATCGTGCGACGCTTCATCGGCTTGGATTCATGCCGTCAGATTCACATTCGACCTGAAGTGTTGGGGGTTATCATCTGCGGCCATGACGAATCGTGCGGCCGGGGCCGTATTAGGGCTAGTGCTGCTGGCGCTGGTGGGCTGTACGCAAACACACCGGGTATCCGCCCCGCCGCTCCTGGAAGGCCCGCCGAATGAGTTCTCGGGTCTGCAGATTCCTAGCGGCGCTGTTAAAGAAGCCGTATCGAAGCTAGACGGTCTAGTGGCCGAGCTGATGAACAACTCCGGCGTACCGGGGCTGGCGGTGGCCGTAGTTTATGGCGGAAAAACATTGTATGCCAAAGGTTTTGGCGTTAAAGACATTCGGCAAGGTGATGCTGCGGGAAACCGGGTCGGCGCGGATACGGTCTTTCAATTGGCGTCAATATCGAAATCGCTTGGTGCAACGGTAGTGGCGCATGAAGCAACGGACCACGTCATCGGCTGGGACACGCCGGTGGCCACCAAGCTGCCGTGGTTGGCGTTGTCTGATCCTTATGTCAGCGACCACGTCACTATTGCTGACTTGTATTCACATCGATCTGGGTTACCTGATCATGCTGGGGATCGACTTGAGAGCCTCGGGTATGAGCGTGGGGAAGTGCTCGCAAGGTTGAAGTATCTTCCACTCTCACCATTTCGTATTAGCTACGCCTACAGCAACTTCGGATTGACCGCCGCCGCCCAGGCGGTGGCGACTGCGGCAGGTAAAGCCTGGGAAGACTTAGCTGAGCAAGTGCTCTATGGCCCGCTGGGCATGACCTCTACCAGCTCAACATATGCCGGTTTCGCCGGGCGAGCTGACCATGCGGTCAACCACGTGAAAGTAGCCGACCATTACGAAGCGCGTTATCAACGAGACCCGGATGCCCAGTCACCCGCCGGTGGGGCGAGTTCGTCGGTGAACGATATGGCGCACTGGCTGAACATGTTGTTGGCCAATGGCGTCTATAACGGCAGACGCATCGCTGCGCCAGAAGATTTGCTGCCCATCAACACGCCACAGGTGATTGCGCTTCCGGCGAGCACTCCGCAAGCGCGTGCCGGTTTTTACGGGCACGGTTTCACGGTGTCGGTTACCTCATCGGGCCGCACGCAGTACGGCCATTCTGGTGCTTTTGCATCGGGGGCCGCGACAACTTTTGCGGTGCTACCGTCCGCGGATGTGGGCATCGTGGTGCTGACCAACGCTGCGCCTATCGGCGTTCCGGAGACGTTGACCGCGGAATTCCTCGATCTGGTGCAGTACGGCCAGATCCGCGAAGACTGGGCGGGACGGTATCGACAGGCGTTTGCGCCGATGCTGCGGCCCCAAGGGGCGCTGGTGGGTCAGCCGCCCCCTACCGAGCCAGCGCCGGCTAGGCCGTTGAATACCTACGTCGGCCAGTACGCCAACGCCTACTGGGGGTTGGCCACCGTGCGTGAACGAGACGGCCAGCTGCAGTTGTCATTGGGGCCCAGCAACGTGACTTTCGACTTGACGCACTGGGATGGCGACACGTTCACTTTTCCCGTTTCCAATCCGGCGTTAGTCGAAAACGCCCCGCCGGGAACGCTATCCAAAGCCACGTTTACCGCGAACTCGTTGACGTGTGAGTACTTCAACACCGAGGGGCTGGGAACATTCACCCGATAATCCTGGCGGAGTTATGTTCTCCTAGCGGACAGTGACAGGAGGAACTCATGGCCAAACTTTCTGGATCCATCGATGTGCCGCTGCCTCCCGACCAAGCTTGGTCGCATGCTTCGGATCTCTCGCGGTTTCAGGACTGGCTGACCATTCACCGAGTGTGGCGTAGCAAGCTTCCTGAGGATCTGGTCAAAGGTACCGTTATTGAGTCGATCGTCGAGGTCAAGGGCATGCCTAACCGGATTAGATGGACGATCGTGCGGTTCAAGCCACCGGAGGCGATGACCCTCGATGGTGCCGGAGTCGGAGGCGTCAAGGTCAAACTGATGGCCAAAGTGACCCCGCGAGAGGGCGGCTCGGTGGTCAGTTTCGACGTGCACCTTGGTGGTCCTGCGCTCTTTGGGCCGATCGGCATGCTCGTTGCCGGGGCTCTGCGCAGTGATATCCAGCAGTCGCTGAATAATTTCGTTACGGTGTTCGCCTCGGCATAGTCTGTTGGCCCGGTGGACTCGACGAGAGGGATGTTGGACCCGATGTGGCTAATCTCGCAACCATGACTCGGTGGTTACGTCCTGGTTGGTTGGTGGCGCTCTCCGCCGTGATCACCTCGCTTAGCGCCTGGCTGCCGTGGTTGGTCACGACAGCTCACGGCGGAGGATGGGCCAGCGCGATTGGGGGCAGTGCCGGGTTAGTGCTTTCGCGGGGGTTCGGCCCCGGGCAACTCATTGTGCTGCTGTCTTCGGCGCTGCTGGTTGCTGGAGCGATGGTGGGTCGCGATTTATCGGTGCGACTGGCATCGATTGCCGCACTAGTCATCTCGCTGCTCATTGCGCTGCTCACCGCTTGGTGCTACAGCTTCAACGTCAAACCGCCAGTGTCTGCCGCGTATGGGCTCTATATTGGTGCCGTTGGTGCGGTGTCCGCGGTGACGTGCTCGACGTGGGCGGTGGTCAGTGGCCTACGTGCCGGGGATTAGACCGGTCCATACCCGGGTTGGTTGCCCGGCCGCCACTTGATATTGCAACCAATGCTCGGGATCTGCTCGCCCGCAACGGGCTTATTAGCCAGTACCGCCTGGACTGCCCGATCAAGGTCGGCGCCGGTCACGGGTTGGTTATTGCCCGGTCGACTTGTGTCGAACTGGCCTCGATACGCCAGCTTGTGTGCTGCGTCAAAGAGGAACAAATCGGGGGTGCAGGCGGCCTGGAACATCTGAGCGACGTGCTGAGTCTCATCGAGCAAGTACGGGAAATGCCAACCGTTTTGTTCGGCGAAGGTAGACATATGCTCCGGCCCGTCTTGCGGATAGGCGTCAATATCGTTGGCGTTGATCGCCAACACCGCCAGGCCCTGGGTTGCCCATTGGCGTGCCTTTTCACCGAGTTTCGGTCCAATGTGAACCACGTAGGGGCAGTGGTTGCACACAAAGGCAACCAACAGCGCGCCGGCATTGGCCGCATCAGCCGGGCTGTGCAGCTTTCCGGCGGCATCCGGGAGCTGGAAAGTGGGTACGTGTGTACCGAGGGCAAGCATGGTGGAGTGGACGGCAACCATGGTGCTAAGGATGCCATTGCCCGGCAGCCTTAGCGAACCCCGATCGAGCAGCCGGCTACCCTGGCGGGACGTGCCTTTCCAGTTGCCTGCATGCGGGACCGCTGGCGATCCCGGCTAACCCAAGGACTGTTGCGGTGTCTTACCTCGATATGCGCGAAACCCATACGGGAATAATAGTTTTGGTTGGCGATCGAGCGTTCAAGGCGAAAAAGCCGGTCTTGACCGATTTTCTTGATTTCCGAACATGCGAGCAGCGCGAACGTGCGTGTCGCCGGGAAGTTGAGTTGAATAGCCGGCTATCGCCGCAAAGCTATCTCGGGGTGGCCCATCTGACTGACCCGGCGGGTGGGCCGGCCGAACCGCTTGTGGTCATGCTGCGGTACCGCGATGAAGACCGACTGGCGGCTATCGTGAACCGCGGCCCGGATGAATCTGTTCGCGACGTATTAGCTGACATCGCTGGGGTGTTGGCTCGTTTCCACGAGAATGCTCAGCGAAGCCCGGTGATCGACGCCCAGGGTAAAAAGGCTGCCATTGAGCAACGTTGGCGCGCCAATATGGCTGAACTTCACCGCTATGTGCAGAGGTGCCGATTGGACGTTTCGGCTGATTCTCTCGCCCGAATTCAGTACCTTGCTGCGGAGTTCATCGCCGGTCGTGAGCGATTGTTTACCCAGCGTGTCGAGCAGGGATGCATCGTCGACGGCCATGGCGATCTGCTTGCCGATGATATTTTTTGTCCCGACGCCGGACCGGCCTTGCTTGATTGCCTAGAGTTCGATGACGAACTGCGTTACGTCGACGTCATCGATGACGCAGCTTTCCTGGCGATGGACTTAGAATTCTTGGGCCGCAAGGATCTTGGCGACTATTTCTTGCAACGTTACGCTCTGCAATCGGCTGATGCCGCGCCGATGTCGCTGCAAGATTTTTACCTCGCCTACCGCGCCGTGGTCAGGGCCAAGGTTGACTGTGTGCGGATAACGCAGGGCAGATCGGCTGCCCGCAAGGAGGCTGTCCAGCACCTAGCTATCGCGGAGCAACACCTATGCAGCGGTGTCGTTCGGTTGGCGTTGGTTGGTGGAAATCCGGGTACCGGGAAATCAACACTCGCTCATGGGTTGGCTGAAAATGTTGGGGCTCAAGTGATTTCAACTGATGATGTGCGCCGCGAACTGCGAGCTGCAGATGTCATCATTGGTGAATCGGGTGTGCTGGACTCAGGGCTATACAGCCCGGGCAACGTCGAAACGGTGTATCAGTTAGTCCTGGACCGGGCCAGGGCGTTGTTGGGTAGTGGGCGCTCGGTGATCCTGGACGGCACCTGGCGGCATCGCCACCTGCGCGCTCAAGCGCATCGTATTGCCGCTGAAACCCATTCGGCAATAGTGGAATTCGTGTGTGTGGCGGCAGCTGACCTAGCTGTAGACAGAATTGTCACCCGGGGCCCCGGTAACTCTGAGGCCACGCCAGAGATCGCCACGGCGATGGCGGCTCATGAGAATAGTTGGGAGACCGCCTATCGGGTGGATACCTCGAAAATACGTGAGCACTCGGTACGCGACCTGGTCAGTGCTTGGTATCGAACGGTTTTGGTGTCGCAGACACGGTGCTAATTGCTTTCCGTAAAAAGCAATTTCAGGCAGCCGCGCAGCGATGTCAGTCAATCGGTACGGTAATCAGCGTTAGAATAATCTGATGTCTTTGTGGCGACCCAGTCGGTGAATTTTGCGGTGTCTACTAGGAGTTTGCAGTGGATTACGGAGTTTTGCCGCCAGAGGTTAACTCGGGTCTGATGTATGCCGGTCCCGGTTCGGGGTCGATGATTGTTGCGGCTACCGCCTGGGACGAGCTGGCTGCGGTGCTCAGTTTCGCGGCCAGCGGCTACGGATCGGTGCTTGCCGGGTTGACCCATGAGTCGTGGTTGGGGCCGGCATCAGCGTCGATGGCCGCAGCGACCGCGCCCTATGCGGTGTGGCTCCGCACCATGTCCGTGCAAGCCGAGCAGGCAGCGACCCAGGCCAAGATGGCCGCCGCGGCTTTTGAAGAGGCGTTCGCGATGACAGTGCCACCGCCGCTGATCGCGGCCAACCGAGCTCAGCTGATGTCGTTGGTGGCCACCAACGTCTTAGGGCAAAACAGCTCGGCGATCGAGGCTCTTCAGGCTGAATACGCCGAAATGTGGGCCCAAGATGCCGCGGCAATGTACAGCTATGCGGGAGCTGCCCAGGCCGCATCGGCGTTGACGCCGTTTGCCCAACCGGTGACGATGGTGGATCCGGCCGGGCTGGTTGCTCCAGGCGCGGCGGTCGGCATGAGTGCTGTTAATGGTGTGGAAACGAACGTCCCGGCGGTGCTGGGACAGCTCGGTGCCCTGGCCGGCCAAACGTTATCGGGAGGGGTCGCGGCTTTGCCGGCTGCAAGCGTCACCGTACCCACCCCGATCGGGGAATTGGACGTGATAGCTGCTTACATCGCGACCATCAGCACCTTCAATCTCGCGGCGGCGACGACGACTGCGGTGGTCAACGTTGCCAGGCCCTGGGGTGCTAACGGTGTCAACGGTTCAGGAGCCGCTCAGCACGAGGAAGACGGTGGCCAGGACGGGGAAAACCCGGCTGACCGTCCCGCCGCCGAAACGGATGCCTGGGTATTAGCGCGCAGTACCGGTGGGGGTGCTGCGATTGCTGATGTGGGCCAGGCCGCCACGCTTGGAAGTTTGTCAGTACCGCACAGCTGGACTATGGCCGCCCCGGAGATCAAGCTCGCGGTTGAGGCACTGCCCAGCGCCAGTGTCGACGCTACCCCGCCAGATGCCGGCGGAGCGCCCGCAGGGCTGTTAAGTGGAATGGCTCTAGCAAGTTTAGCGGGGCGGGGTATCACAGCTGTAGACACGCGTCGGGCCGGCGGCACCGGACCAGAAAAAGAGGGTCAGCTCACGCGTAAGCCCACGGTGGTGGTGATCCACAAGCTGCCCCCGGCCGGAGGTTCTACAGGGCGGCTGCAGTAACCACCCCTGAACTGTGCCCCCGACAGGAATCGAACCTGCGACACCGGCTTTAGGAGAGCCGTGCTCTATCCCCTGAGCTACGGGGGCATGATCATCTGCGAATACCTGATAAAACATAGCTCGTCAGGGCTGCGAAGGATTCCCGGCGGGGGGCAAGACGGCACTAACATCGGCCAATCGCGAGGAATAACGGTGTGCTGTACCGGGAAAGAAGTGAAAACGTGAGTGATAGCGCGGTTGTCTCTTCAGACATGCCCCCACTCGGGCCGGTAACACCGCTGAGGCGTGTCGCCCTAGCCAGCTTCGTCGGAACAGCAATCGAGTATTACGACTTCAGTGTGTACGGCACGGCCGCTGCACTCGTGTTTCCCCGGGTGTTTTTTCCGAGCCTGGGGCACACAGCCTCGATCGTGGCTGGGTTCGCGGCGTTTGCCGTCGCCTTCTTCTCCCGTCCGTTGGGAGCGGCCTTCTTCGGGCACTTCGGGGACCGGATTGGGCGTAAGAAGACCCTGGTGGCGACGCTGCTCATCATGGGTTTGTCGACGGTGGCGGTTGGTCTGGTTCCCTCTGCAGCATCAATCGGTATTGCTGCGCCAGGCCTGGTGATCGCCTTGCGGTTGTTGCAGGGATTCGCCGTCGGCGGCGAATGGGCTGGTGCGGCGCTTCTGGGTGTGGAGTACGCACCACATGGCAAGCGTGGGGCATACGGAATGTTTACTCAGCTCGGTGTTGGCGCTGGCACTGTGCTGGCCAATATCGTCTTTCTTATTGTTAACTGTACGATCGGAGAAAAAAATCCGATCTTTATGTCTTGGGGTTGGCGGGTTCCTTTTTTGTTCAGTGCACTGCTGGTGTGGATAGCGTTATTTGTTCGGCTCAATATGGCGGAGACTCCGGTGTTCGTTGCGGAAAAAGAAAATAATGCAGTACTAAAAATTCCCTTGCGGGAATTATTTCACCAGCAACATCGTCAAGTTATGCTCGCGGCTGGCTTGGTGATTGCCACTTTCACCTTCGGTTTTATGTCGAATACCTATTTCGCGGGATATGCCAATACCCAGCTTGGGCATCCCCGGAACTGGGTACTTGGGGTGGGCATCGTGGCGGGATTAGTGGCGATGACGACAGTCGCGTTATCGGCCAGCTTGTGCGACCGTGTGGGGCGGCGCCGCATCATCGTATTCGGACTTATTTGTTCTTTGCCGTGGTCGTTCGCTGTTATGCCGTTGTTAAATACTGGCTCCTTGGTCCTCTTCGCGGTGGGAATCATTGGAACTCAGGCGCTTAATGGTGCATTTTATGGTCCGCTGGCCTCATTTCTTCCGGAAATCTTTGCTACCCGTTACCGCTATACCGGTGCGGGGCTGGCTTATAACCTTGGTGGAATAGTCGGTGGGGCCATTCCGCCGATCATCTCCGGCTTGTTGTTGGCCGCTTTCGGCAGTTGGGCAGTTGGGCTGATGTTGGCGATGGCGGTATCTGTCAGCCTGATTTCCGCCTGTTTTCTGCCCGAAACGCGGGGCCGCCAGCTGTCCTGGATTGGCGGTTCCGGTACCGTGGCCTAAATCGCTTGGGTCGGTTGTGGGTAGTGTCACACGGTAGCTGTTGATCAGTCATTGTCGGTGATGATCATGTAACGATCACGTCATATTGTCCGGTCACGCTCATTTCGTGACTTCCTGGTTCGGTGGCGTCGATATTTTTGTGCTCGTCAGTATGCGGGGATGGAGCGCGACAACATGCGGCTGCGAAGAAGATTGGCTTGGCATGGGCGGGCATTTGGCCGCCGCCGGCGGATTATCAGTCATGTATTTAAAAGACAAGATCAGTTACTTCAAAAACGTATTAGAGGGATGGGCGAAAGAAGCGCATTTGCTGCCCACTCCTACGTCTATTGTTGACGTGACGATGGTTCTGGTCTCTTTAATTGATTTCTTTAATGGATTTGAATTTCCGGATGACGGCAATGTGTTCACTTCTGGTTATTACGCACTTTCTAGTGTGCATTCCACGCTAGAAAGTGCCGCTCCGGATTCGCGTGACTGGAGCGGCCCCGCAGCTGAAATTTACGGAGATGACAACACTGCGCTGGCGGCGCTGGTTAAGCAGATGCAAAATCTGGACCAGCGCATGCAAGAGCAGACCGCCAGCCAGGCTGCTGCGGTTCAGAAGGCGCATACCGCCGTTGGGCTGGGCGTTGCGGGGCTGATTGCGGCCCATGCGATTGCGCTGGCCTTGTATCTCAATCCCGGGTGCGGCCCGGCAATGTCGTTCGCGTGGCAGTTAGCTGCTGCCGCCGGAACCTGCTCCGGTGTGGTGGCTTTCGAGGCAAAAGCGGCCGAGCATGCGCAGACCGTGGCCGACGAGGTGAAGTCGATCGGCAAGGAGTACGACGAGCTGGCTGAGCAAGCGCTTCAGGTGGCAGCTGCCGGGGGAGTGGGCGTTGGCGCCACGCCGGCTTTGACCAGTGTCGGGTGGGTGCCGGCCCTACCCGCAACGCCGACCATCACCACAATGGTTGATTTGTCCGCGGGCAACGCCGGGACCCAAGTCCGCCCGGGCGGGCGGCTTTCTGCCGGTGATGTCGAAGCTCTCCACCCGCGGGAATCGATACTCGCCGTGTCGTCGGCGAAGCCGGCGGCGCAACCCCGGCCGGCCGTTCGGCCGATGCACCTGATTAGTCAGACGCTGAGGCAGCGGTCTGGTGAAAGTACTCCGGCAGTGGGACAGGAGACTGCCGAGGCCGGGGTCGAGCTCACCGCAGGAGCAGTTCCCACCGTGGCGGCAAGCCCAGAACTGGGCCAGGACTCACGCCAGCTTGCGCGGAGTGGGGGAAGATAGGCGATGGCCAACAGCGTAGCGATGCAGTAATACCGAGAAACCGAACTGTTGAGGTGAGTGGTTCATGGCAAATGTGACTGTCGATCCGGATTACCTGGAAAAACTCGCGAAGTTGCAAGATGAGGCCGCGGAAGGATCCGCCCAGGCCGGTGAGCTGACCGACGGAATCTCGCGAACGGTCTGGACGACACACGGCGTTGTCAGTCACGTTTCCAATCATGAGATAACTGCTGCGGAAAACAGCCGCGCTACGGCGGCCCAAAACATTTCGGATGCCTCAGCCCGCCTGGCCGCAACCCTGCGGCCCACGGCGCAAACCTATGCGGGCGTTGATACGGGATTGGGCTGGAACCTGGATAGGCAGGTACGTGATCGCTGAGCCTATCCCGGGCCGGGTTACTGGGGAGGCTGCCTGGCCGGGCCCCGCAACGCCGATGAAACGTGTTGCGCTGGCAAGTTTTGTGGGAACAGCGATCGAGTTTTACGACTTTGTCGTTTACGGTACTGCGGCAGCATTGGTGTTTCCGCGGGTGTTCTTTCCCGGCTTAGGTCAGACAGCTTCGGCGGTAGCGGCTTTCGCGGCGTTTGCGGTCGCCTTCCTTTCTCGGCCACTGGGCGCAGCATTTTTTGGGCATTTCGGCGACCGGATTGGGCGCAAGAAAACATTGGTGGTCACCCTGCTCATCATGGGTTTGTCGACGGTTGCGGTGGGGCTGGTGCCGGCCGCGGCAGCGATCGGAGTTGCTGCGCCCATCAGTGTGGTGATCTTGCGGTTACTCCAAGGATTTGCCGTTGGCGGTGAATGGGCCGGTTCGGCGTTGCTGAGTGCCGAACACGCCCCGGTTGCTCGGCGTGGAGCGTATGGAATGTTCACCCAACTTGGTGTCGTCGCCGGTGGGGTGGTGGCCAACACGGTCTTCCTGGCGGTTAACTGCACGATCGGGGAGAAGAGCCCGGTGTTTATGAGCTGGGGCTGGCGGTTGCCGTTCTTATTTAGCGCACTGCTGGTGTGGGTAGCGCTTTTCGTGCGGCTGAAGATGGCGGAAACGCCGGTGTTCGTCGCGCAGAAGGAACGTGACTGCATAGCCAAAGTGCCGCTCGGTGAGCTCCTTCGCGGCCAGCTCCGTCAGGTCCTGCTTGCCACCGGCGTCATGTTTGCGACTTTCACGCTTGCCTTCATGTCCAATACCTACCTGATGGGCTACGCCAATAGTCGGCTTGGGCACCCCCGCAACGTGGTCCTTGAGGTGGGCATTGTGGGCGGATTGGCCGGGATGATGATGATCGCTTTGTCGGCCAACCTGTGTGATCGGCTGGGGCGGCGGCGGCTGATCGGTTTTGGGTTGGCGTTGGCCTTGCCGTGGTCCTTGGCCATCATGCCGCTGCTGAATACAGGTTCGCCGGTCCTGTTTGCGGTGGGGATTGTGGGGACCTATGCGATTGTTGGGGTGTTCACCGGCCCGCTGGCGTCGTTTCTTCCCGAGATCTTTGCTACCCGCTACCGCTACACCGGTGTTGGTCTCGCCTACAACCTCGGGGGTATTGTTGGAGGTGCTGTTCCGCCTATTGTCGCCGGTCCGTTGATGGCCGCATTCGGCAGCTGGGCTATTGGATGGATGATGGCGTTGCTGGTTTCCGTTAGTTTGGGCTGCGCCTATTTTTTACCGGAAACACGGAATCGAACCCTGCACTAGGCTTGCGCGCCGCACCGCTATCGTCGGCGCAGTACATGTGGTCGGACCCCAACGCCATTGAGGCGGTTACGGTTCTTGCGGTTGGCACCGCCACGTTGCATGAGTGTTTAGCTCCCTTCCCTCATCCAGATGGGTGGTGAGCCCTTGGCTAACTCGTTAGCCCGTGACGGTCAGATAGACCAGGAGCACATTAAGCATGCTGATCAAGGTCGCGATGACCCAGCCGGCAGTCGTGGTAAGGCGATGGTTGACATCGGTACCCATCAGCGCACGTTTACTGGTCAGCCGCACCAAAGGAAACAGCGCAAACGGGATGCCGAACGACAGCACCACCTGCGACAGCACCAGTGTGCGGGTGGGTTCCATGCCGATCAGCAAAACAGCCAGCGCCGGGCACAGGGTGATCAGGCGGCGCACCGATAAAGGAATCGTCCGGCGCAGCAATCCCTGCATGATGACGGCGCCAGCGTATGCGCCTACTGAGGTAGATGCCAGACCAGAGGCGAGTAAACCGACCGCGAACAGCAGGGCAATCGCCGCACCTAGGGTGTCATGAACAGCGGTGTAGGCGCCTTCGATGGAGCCGGTACCGCCGCGACCCTGCATATTAATTGCCGCCACTAGCATCATCGCCGCATTGACGGTTCCGGCGAGGATCATGGCCAATCCCACGTCCCAGCGGGTAATCAGCAGCAGCCGCCGACGTTGTGCAGCTTCGGGGTGTCCGTGCCGATCCAGGGCCAGGCTGGAATGTAGATACACTGCATGCGGCATGACGGTCGCACCCAAAACTGCGGCCGCCAGCAGCACACTTTCGGTGCCGCGAAATCGTGGGATGAGCCCGCCGACGACCGCGTCGGGTGGTGGGGTGGTGACAAAGAAACTCGCGGTGAACCCGATGGCGATAATGAGTAGTAGTCCGGTGATCACCCGTTCAAATAACAGCTGACCACGACGGTCCTGGATCATCAGTAGTAGCAGCGACACCACTCCGGTAATCAGCCCGCCGAGCACTAGCGGCAGGTTGAACAAGATGCGTAAAGCGATGGCTCCGCCGATCACCTCGGCCACGTCGGTTGCCATCGCTACGATTTCAGCCTGCGCCCAATACGCTATCCGCGCTGGGCGACTGAGTTGGTAACCGATCGCCTCGGGCAGTGAACGCCCGGTCACTAGACCGAGTTTGGCCGACAAATACTGCACCAAGCCGGCCATCAGATTGGCTGCGACGATAGTCCAGAGCAGGAGGTAGCCGAACTGTGTGCCGGCGCTGACGTTGGCTGCGACGTTGCCGGGGTCAACATAGGCGATGGCGGCGACAAAGGCTGGCCCGAGTAGATACCAACTCGCTTTGGGCGAAGGGGAGGGCGAGGTCTGAGCCTTCAGTGCCACGTCACCGACTTTCGGTTCAGCATGTCCGAATAAAAAAGTGAGGGTAACCGAAAAGCGATTCGCAGATGTCAGTGGGGTATTGCGCGCTCAAGGGGGTACGGCGAAGTCAGACTTTGGCGATCACGTTTTCAGCAAACATCTCTAAATTACGGATTTTGTTGTCCAGTGACTCGGTGTCTGGCCCCACGATGTAAGGGATGCGGAATCCCACGATAACGTCGGTGACTCCACGGTCCTCGAGTCGCTTGACGCCGTCTGGGGTGAATGCATCGGCGGAGATGACGTGGATCTCGAATGGGCCGGTTCGCCCGGCTTTTTCCCGATAACTATTGAGTTTGGCGATGAGCCGGCTCAGTTCCTCGGCATCACCGCCGCCGTGCATCCAACCATCGGCTCGTGCGGCGCGGCGCAGGGCTGCATCGGCGTGCCCGCCGATCAGAATGGGGATCGGTTGGGTAGGAGCCGGGGTCATCTTGGTCTTC
>JAIENC010000317.1 GCA_019751635.1 Mycobacteriaceae bacterium | reverse complement strand
AAGCGCTACCCGGACTGCTACAACGGTTACCCGCATTGTTGGGCTAAGCCCAAGCACCACACGTCCAACCCTGCCGTCAGCTGCCCTCACTGATGCCCAAACGCTCATGCAACCAGACCAAAGGTTTTGGCGCCCACCAATTCCAACGCCCCAAGGCATGCATGAACGCCGGAACTAAAACCATCCGCACTAGGGTGGCATCCACGAGCACCGCCAACGTCAGCCCGACGGCAAACATGCGCATGAACGACACCTGAGCAGCAACCAGTGCCGCGAAGGAAATCGACATCACCAATGCGGCGGCGGTGATCACCCGACCCGTGCGGGCTACGCCCAAGGCCACGCTCTCATCGTTAGCTGCCCGCGCTTGGGCAGCTGTCATTGTCGGCTCAGCAACCTTGGCCAGCCGCCAGTATTCACCAATCCTGGAGACCAAAAACACTTCGTAATCCATGGACAGACCAAACGCGATGCAGAACAACAGCACCGGCATATTCGCTACCAGCGTGCCAGTCGGAGTTGTCCCCAACGCGCCGAGATGGCCGTCCTGGAAGATCCACACCAATGCGCCGAATGCCGCCGTCAGCGACAGCACGTTGCACACGAGCGCCTTGAGCGGCAGCACCACACTGCCAGAAAGCAGGAAAAGCAGAATGAAAGCGATCACGGCGATCAAGCCCAGCACCAACGGCAGCTTTCTCATGATGGCATCGACACTGTCTCGGTTGATCTGCGCCAGCCCAGCCAGCTGAACCGAGCGACCACCCGGGCCGGGAACCTGATGTAGCCGATCTAGCTGCGTAGCAGAAGTCGGGGAAAACAACGGCGCGGTACTGGTCACGGTCAAAAATGCGCTGCCAGCTGCCACCCCGGTGGCCGCGGCCGGCGGTCCGATCCGATTTCCCGCCACGAACGTTCCCGTCGGCGCGGTCACCGCCGACACTTTAGGCACCCGCGAGAGATCCGCGGCGTAGCGGTCAAAATCGGCTGGACTCACACCATCAGCGTGCGGAATCACAATGGGTACCGCTATCGCGGAGTTAGCGGCGAAACCGTCACGCAGCTGATCACCAACCTGATGCGCCGACGCCGAACGCGGTAGCACCCGATCATCCGGAAAACCCCACTTCACCGCCGAGAACGGCGCTCCAAGCAGAATCAGCAAAGTGATGACAGCGAGCCCGATCGGCGCCCAGCGGCGGATGACAAACTTTGTGGACTGATACCAAAACGACTCCTGCCCAACAGATGTCGCCTCCGGCAGGACCGGACTCCCGACGCTTCCTGGCCACCACAATCGCAGCCGACGAACCAACCGGCGGAGGTCTAGGGCATCGAGCCTGGGCCCCAACCACACGATGGCGGCCGGGGTGACCACAACGGCGGCCAGCGCAACGAAGGCTACGGTGGCCACACCGGCGTAAGCGAAAGACCGTAAAAAATACATCGGAAACAGCACCAGCACCGCCATCGATAACGCGACGGTGATCGCCGAGAACAGCACTGTGCGACCAGCAGTGGCCATGGTCCGGATCAACGCTTGGTCGCGGTCAATGCCGGCAGCTAACTCATCGCGGTAGCGGCTAATAATCAATAAGGTGTAGTCGATCGCCAACGCCAGACCCATTGCGGTGGCCAGATTGAGGGCAAAAATCGACACATCGGTGCTCAAGGCAATGAGCCGTAGCACTGACATCGCGCCGACGATCGCCAACCCACCCAGTGCCATCGGTAGCGCCGCCGCCAGCAGCCCACCAAAAACCCAAACCAACACCAGAAAGCTCAGCGGAATAGCAAGCGACTCCATCAGCAGCAGATCGCGTTTATTGTGGTCATTAATCTGGGCGTATACCACCGCCGAACCACCGACCCGCACCGTAACGTCATCCCGCTCGTGGCTCACATCGTCGAACAACGCCCTGGCATATTTTTGCGCGTTGTTCTCGCCGCCCTTGAGATTCACCACGATCAACCCCGAGGTACCGTCGGCACTCACCATGCTGGCCGCTACCTGCCCGGGTTGAGATTCCGCAGCGGGAGCGGTCCACGCTGAGGTCACGCTCAACACCATGGGCGACCGGGTAAGTCGGTCCACGATGCTGATGCCGACTCGACGTGCCTGATCGCTGCGAGCGCCATGGGGTGCGGTTACCACGACCAACACTTGCTGATCACTTTGACCGAACTTGTCGGTTAAAAGCTGGATGGCCTGCGCCGACTCTGACGAAGGATCGTGAAATCCACCCGCGGAGAGATTTTTAGCTACCGGGATGCCGAAGATGGCCGCACCGATCAGGACCAGTCCGGCCACTGCGATGATGCTTCGCGGCGTGGCCAGCGCGAGCCGGGCGATTCCCTGCAGCATGTCGAGTCCTTCTCCCCCGGTACTCACCGACCTCGCGGCACCGTATCGGCGGCTTACAGGGGCCCATGGATAGCTACGAGTGTGCGCCCCCAAGACGGTGCACCGCTACCACAGGGCCGGCACCGGCCACTAAACATCGTGGCGCTTTACCCGCAAGTAATATTGCCAATGTTTTCCGAATCGTGACTCATTGAATCCTTAAAGGAGAGTCATAGGATCCTCACATGTGGATCGATGACTCCAGCGCCGACGTCATCAAAGCTGACTTTGACGCTCTCTACCACGGTGACATGCTCGTGGAAGGTGAGACTTCGGAGCAGTTCGACGACTGGTACGACTGGCACCCCCTGCCTACCGCAAGCTAACCCGCCTTAGCTCCTCTCAGCGTGGCGCCATCCGAATGGCGCCGTCGAGCCGAATCACCTCACCGTTAATCATCGCGTTTTCGACGATATGCACGGCTAAAGCCGCGTATTCGTCCGGATTACCTAGCCGTGACGGGTGCGGCACCTGCTTGCCCAACGACACCCGAGCCGGCTCCGGTAAAGATGCCAGCAACGGCGTATCGAACAAGCCGGGCGCGATGGTGACCACCCGAATCTTCGCGCTGGCCAGGTCACGCGCAATCGGCAACGTCATCCCGACCACACCGCCTTTGGACGCGGAATAGGCGGCCTGCCCCATCTGGCCATCGAATGCCGCCACCGACGCAGTATTGATGATGACGCCACGCTCCTCCCCGGAGGCGCTCGTGGTTCCGATGGGCTCAGTCTTGGCGATCCGCTCGGCGCTCAACCGCACCACATTGAAAGTGCCGATCAGGTTGACCTCGACAACTTTGCGGAATTTAGCCAGCGGGAAAACACCGTCTCGGCCTAGCACCCGTATCGCATTACCCATGCCGGCGCAGTTGACCACAATACGCAGCGGCCCCAAGGTCTCCGCGAGATCCAATGCGGTAGCCACAGCAGCTTCGTCGGTGACGTCAGCAAGCGCGAAGCGTGCGTGATCGCCGAGTTCGCGAACCGTCTCCTCGCCTTTGAGATCTACCGCAACCACGTGTGCCCCGGCGTTAAGCAACCGTTTAGTGGTTGCTAAACCCAAGCCGGACGCACCACCGGTAACCAGTGCTACCGCGCCTTTGATCTCCATGCAGATGCCCTTTCCCTAACCCCACTCGTGCAGTACTGCCTCGATGTCGTCCCCAAGGTGACCGGGTGGCCGCGGTTCGTCGGACACGGTACGGGAGAACCGTGGCGCCGGCATGGGCTGCCACCATCCGTTGCTCCGATAAAGCGTGTTGCGCTGAGTGATATGTGGCTCGTTTTCGGCTTCACTAAAACTCAGTACCGGTGTTACGCACGCATCGGAGTCGGCGAACACTGCGGCCCAGTGGTCACGGTCACGACCGATAAACGCTTCCGCCAACCGGGCCCGTAGCTCCGGCCAGCGGACCCGGTCATTCTGCGCCGGCAGCTCGGCGGGGTTTAGCCCCAGTCCGGTCAGCATTGCCGCATAAAACTGGGGCTCAATCGCCCCAACCGCAACGTAGCGTCCGTCGGCGCATTCGTAGGTGTCGTAGTAGGGGGCGCCGCCGTCGAGCATGTTGGTGCCACGCTCATCACTCCACATGCCTGCCGCGCGCATCGCCCACATCATCTGCACCAGCACGCTGGACCCATCGATCATCGCGGCATCAATAACCTGACCTTTGCCGGAACTCTGCCGTTCCCACAGCGCCGCCAAGATGCCCACCAGCAAAAACATCGAGCCCCCGCCAAAGTCGCCAACGAGGTTCAACGGTGGCACTGGCCGTTCGTTAACCCGGCCAATGGCGTGCAGCACGCCGTTCAGCGAAATGTAGTTGATGTCATGGCCCGCCTGCTGGCTGCGCGGACCGGTCTGGCCCCAACCCGTCATTCGTGCATAGATGAGCCGATCGTTGATCTTTGCGCAGTCTTGTGGACCCAAACCGAGCCGTTCGGTGACACCGGGGCGGTATCCCTCAATCAGCACATCGGCCTTAGCGACGAGCTTGAGTACCAGTTCACGGCCCTGATCGGACTTAAGGTCTGCGCTCACCAAACGTCGGTTGCGCAACACGTCATTCTTGGTGCCCGCCAGCAGTGGGTTGGGCCGCTCAACACAGACGACGTCGGCACCGAGGTCTCCCAGGATCATCGCAGCATGTGGGCCGGGCCCAAGACCAGCCAATTCAATAACGCGCAGCCCGGTGAGTGGTCCCGCCATGATCTGCCCCCTCTCCTTAAAGTCCGAACACTGGCGGCAGCGCAAGCACCACCACCAGAGTCCAGACGAAGTGGGTCATTACCGGCGCCAGCACTCCGCCAGTCGACCGGCGCTCCCCTGCACACACCGTTCCCAGCACAATCGCGGCAACGCCCAACATCACATTTCCGCTGACCATGGTGACTGATACGTACACGATGGTGGATAGCAGCGCCGGAGAGTGTCGCCCCAGCGCCGTGTACAACGCACCGCGATAGACCAACTCCTCAGCAATGGCACCCACCAACGCGATAGCCAGAATGAGCCGCCACGACCCTTGATCTGCGTATCGCAACACCTGCGTTATCTGGTCCGAGACAACCGGAATCCGCTTAGCGACCAGGCCCGCTAACACAAAAACTCCACCCAGCAGCAAGCCGATCACCGAACCCGTGATGACCGGACGCTGGTTGCGTCCCTGCCAAGTGATACCGCCGAGGTGTAGTGGCCCGGACATAACCGACCCCACCGTCCACACCACAACCAAAACCAGTGTCAGCCAATAAAAACTCGACTCAGTCGGGCGCCGCGTCAGCGCAGCGCCTAACAACCCTGCGCCAACCACCAGCACCATGCTCACCACAACTCGTCTGCGAAGCACTACCGCTGGCGATTCATGCTGCAGCGCAGCAACGTTAGTCACCGCGTGACGAATATCAGCGAGCACACTCATCCGCTGCTCAATGCCGGAGTTGCTTATTGTGGAGGCATCGTTGCCGGGCATCTGCACGCCCTCAACCTAGCCCAGCGACACATCGCACCGGAATAGTGCTCGGCTGGTAGCCTGACGGTGCTGTGTATTACCTGCTGATCCTGGCGATAGGCATCGAAAGACTCGTCGAGCTGGTTGTTTCTCAACGCAACGCACGATGGGCATTTGCACACGGCGGCAAGGAGTTTGGCCGCAACCACTATCTGGTGATGGTCGCCACCCATGGCGCACTACTGGTCGGCTGCAACATCGAGACCTGGGCGCTACACCGGCCCTTTATCGCTTGGCTCGGCTGGCCCATGCTGACTGTGGCAGCACTAAGCCAGATACTGCGCTGGTGGTGTGTCGCAACACTAGGCCGGCGGTGGAACACCCGGGTAATCGTGCTGCCGGACACCCCGTTGATACAGCATGGCCCCTACCGGTGGCTGCATCACCCCAATTATGTCGCCGTCGTGGCCGAAGGGTTTGCGCTGCCGTTAGTGCACACCGCGTGGCTGACCGCGCTCGGTTTCACGCTGGCTAACTCAGTGGTATTGGGAGTTCGACTCCGGGTGGAAAACACCGCGCTGGGCTATGCATGACAGATTATGATGCCGACCTGCTCATTGTTGGCGGTGGCCCAGCTGGGATCGCGACGGCGTTATCGGCTCGCGGCCAAGGACTTTCGGCAATAATCGCCGACCCGCGAGAGAACCCCATCGACAAGGCGTGCGGCGAAGGCTTGATGCCTGGTGGTCTGGCCGGGCTGGCGGCGCTGGGCGTGGATCCGGCCGGTATGCCGTTTTGCGGCATTGCCTATCTCGACGAACATCGTCGAGCCGAAGCCCGGTTTAGCGCCGGTCCCGGACGCGGCGTGCGACGAACAACGCTGCATACCGCGCTAACTGAACGAGCCAAAGAACACCAGGTGGACTGGGTTCGGACCCGGGTTAGCACTGTGTACCAAGACACGTGGGGAGTCGCGGCTGCCGGGGTGCACGCCAAGTGGCTGATAGCGGCCGACGGGCTGCATTCCACGGTGCGCCGCGCCGTCGGCGTTCAGGCCGTAGCTGGAACACCACGACGCTACGGTGTGCGGCGGCACTACCACGTACCGGCATGGTCGAATTTTGTCGAAGTGTACTGGTCACGCTGGGGGGAAGCGTACGTCACGCCGGTGCAACCAGATCTGGTCGGCGTGGCGATCCTGTCGGTTCACCGCCCCGATCTCAGCTGGTTTCCCCAGTTGGCCCGCCGCTTGCGGGGTAGCAGTGCAGGAGCAGCACGCGGTTGCGGCCCATTACGTCAGGTTGTAACGCGCCGGGTCGCCGGCCGGGTTCTGTTTGTCGGCGATGCAGCCGGATACGAAGACGCACTCACCGGTGAAGGCATCAGCCTGGCAATCAGGCAGGCCACTGCCGCAGTGAACGCCATCGCCAACGACACGCCGGACTCCTATGAGACAGCGTGGCGTCAGATCACCCGCCGCTACCGTCTGCTTACTCGTGGGCTGGTACTAGGCACCAGCCCACGAGTAAGCAGACGTGCCCTGGTCCCAGCCTGCACGCTGCTGCCCGGGATATTCAGGTTGGCGGTAAACACGTTAGCGCGCTGACCTTTTAGCCCGTGAGCGTGCAGAGTTGTGCGCCTTAGTGCCGCCCGAGCACGTCGCGTACCGACACGCTCGCGACGAATGAATTAGCGGGCCTTCCAAACCGGTGGCCGCTTCTGCATGAAGGCCAACGGCCCCTCCCGAGCATCCTCGGACCGCAACAATGCACCAAACTCACGATTAGTGCGGGCCCAACTCGCTTCTTCACCAGAAAGCACACCATTGTCGGCTCCGACCGCGATCCGTTTGCTGGCCTGCACCGACAGCGGCGCATTGACGGTAATCCGCGCGGCAAGTGCCAGGGCCGCTTGCAACGCGGTACCGTCCGGAACGACCTGGTTGATCAGTCCCCATCGGGCTGCGTCAACAGCACTGATCGGCTCACCTGTGAACAACAGTTCTAACCCAATTTTGCGGGGTAGCTGCTCAACAATCCGGAAAACACCGCCGGCACCAGCAATAAGACCACGCTTCACCTCAGGTAACCCAAATTGTGCGTTCTCCTCGGCGACCACCAGGTCACTGGCCAGCGCCAGCTCGGTACCACCGCCCAACGCAGTGCCGTTGACCGCGGCAATGGTGGGTTTATTGATGAAGTGCTGGACGTACCCGGCGAAACCCCATTCGCCGTGGGTGGAATGATACAGGTTCTCGCCACGCGCAATCGCCTTGAGATCTGCACCGGCACAAAAAGATTTATCGCCGGCACCGGTCAGCACGACAGCCCACACGTCGGCGTCGTTGTGCGCTTCTTCCAGGGCGTCGCCGATCGCGGTACTCACCGCGCCGTTGATGGCGTTGCGGGCCTCCGGCCGGTTGATGGTGATCACCATGACGTTGCCATGACGCTCGATAAGCGCCGCCGGTGTGGTGGTCTGGGTAGTGTCGGTCATAGCAGCTCCAGAATGGTCGTGTTGGCCTGGCCGCCACCTTCGCACATCGTTTGCAGCCCATAACGAATTCCGTTGTTCCGCATGTGATACAGCAGCGTGGTCATCAATCGCGCACCTGAGCCCCCTAGCGGGTGGCCGAGGGCAATGGCACCGCCATGAGGATTGAGTCGATCCGGATCGGCTCCAATGTCTCGCAGCCAAGCCAATGGCACTGGCGCAAACGCCTCGTTGACCTCGTATGCCCCGATTTGGTCGATGCTAAGCCCGGAACGCTGCAACGCTTTCCGGGTCGCCGGGATGGGTGCAGTCAACATGATCACCGGGTTGGCTCCCGCCAGCGTCGCGGTATGCACTCTGGCAATCGGCTTGCACCCCAATGACTTAGCTTTCTCAGCGGACATGAACAGCAGCGCGGCCGCGCCGTCAGAGATCTGCGAAGAGTTGCCGGCGTGGATCACGCCGTCCGGCTTGAACGCCGGCTTAAGCTGCGCCATCTTTTCGACAGTGCCGCCCCGACGAATGCCTTCATCCTTGAGCACCGGGTTACCGTCTTGGTCGGTGATCGCTACGATCTGATCGTCGAAAGCACCGGAATCCTGTGCCGCAGCAGCTTTTTCGTGTGAGCCTAGAGCGAACTCGTCTAGCTCGGTACGGTCTAATCTCCACTGTTCGGCCACCATCTCCGCGCCAATGCCCTGGTGCGGAATGGTCCCGTCGTAGCGCTTGAGAAACGCCGCCGGTAGTGGGCGCCCGCCGCTAGCCAGCGAAGAACCCATCGGCACCCGCGACATTGATTCCACGCCGCCGGCAATAACCACGTCATAGTGTCCGGCGACTACGCCGGCCGCCGCGAAGTGCACTGACTGCTGGCTAGAACCACACTGACGGTCGATAGTCACCCCGGGAATGGTCTCCGGCCAGCCAGCTGCCAGCACCGAGGTACGGGCGATATCGAGGGCCTGGTCACCGGCTTGCATGACGCAACCCCAGATAACGTCCTCCACCACGTCGGGTTCCAACCCGGCTCGATCCACCAGACCGTTGAGAACTTGCGCTGAGAGCTCGGCCGGATGCACACCCGACAACGCGCCACTGCGCTTACCGATCGGCGATCGTACCGCCTCAACGATGACGGCTTCTGCCATAAGACGTCTCCTTTGATACGAGTGTGACCGAACTCATTGTGCCCAGCGTGAAACTGCCGGGAAAACCCACCCACGATTTCGCGGCAGTGCCACGTTCAGCACACCCGATATCCAGCGGCGGGAAGCGGATCTGCGAGCCGCACAAAATCTCAGTCGCTTATCCCGGGAAAACGAAAAATGCCGAGAGCAAACCCAGATCTGGATATGCTTGATCCGCACGTGGATCAGTGATTAACGCGGAAGGGGCGTTGTGCCACTTCTCATCGTGACACCGGAGTTGGTGGTGTTAGCTGCAACAGATTTGCAGCGCATCGCTTCCACGCTCAACACAGCGCATACGGCAGCCGGGATTTCGACCACCAGAATCGCAACGGCCGCCGCCGATGAAGTATCAACAGCAGCGGCCACGGTATTCGCCCAGTACGGTCAGCAGTTCCACGCACTCAGCAATCAAGCCGACACATTTCATCAACAATTTGTGCAGAAGCTGACCACCGGTTCTGCGTCATATCTGGGTGCCGAGGCAACCAGCATGTCGACGTTGCAGGCCGCAGCTCAGCACAATGCTCGAGAAACGATTAACGCACCCACCCAAATTTTGCTGGGCCGTCCGCTGATTGGCAACGGAGCCAACGGAACTGCCGCGCATCCCGATGGTGGGGCTGGTGGACTGCTGCTCGGCAATGGCGGCGCCGGCTACTCCCCCACCACCCCATGGGTTTCGGGTGGGACTGGCGGCTCAGCGGGGTTGATCGGCCAAGGCGGCACCGGGGGCACCGGGGGGGCATATGCCAATGGTGGAGCCGGTGGCCGCGGCGGGTGGCTACTAGGTATCGGCGGAAACGGCGGGCCGGCTGGGACCGGCGCCATCGGCGGTGATGGTGGCGCCGCCGGCCTCATCGGCATCGGTGGTACCGGCGGCAACGGCGCTCTCGGCGGTTTCGGCGGGCAGGGTGGTGTGTTATCCGGCGGCACCGGCGCCAACGGCGTGAGCACGCCAGGAAGCGGAACCGTCCGGTTGACGATGCAGGCCGTCACCGAACCAGTGGTGTATATCTCCGTCAACGGTGGGCCAACGGTGCCCGTACTCGTTGACACGGGGTCTACCGGCCTTGTTATCCCACTCCAATACATCGGTACCGAACAAAGCCTCGGCTCCCCAACCGGATTCGGTACCAGTGGTTACAGCGGGGGGCTGACCTACAGCTTCCAGACTTACCAAACAACGGTGAGTTTCGGAAATGGCATCGTTACCACGCCGACCAGCGTTAACGCCCCTACCGCCGCCCAGCCCTTCCTCAATTTTTTGGAACCCGCGGGTGTGGTGGGCGTTTTAGGTATCGGAACCAATGCCGGGGGTCCCGGACCCAGTTCAGTGACCACCGCTTTGCCCGGAAATTTCGGCCACGGCGTGCTCATCAACCAACAGCAGGGATACCTGCATTTCGGTACTGCCCCACCGGTGACTGGCATCTCGGTTACCGGAGCGCCGATCGCCAACGTCGCCGTGTCTATCAACGGCGGTCCCACTGTGTCGGCCTATGCAACTATCGATTCCGGTGGCGTGTATGGCACCATTCCGTCCGCCGTCCTCGGGACGGGACAAACCTCCGGAAACGTGCCGGCCGGCACAACGATTTCGGTCTATACCAGCAACGGTCACACGCTGCTCTACTCCTACACGACCACGAATACCAATAGCCCGACCGTCATATCCGGCGGTCTGATGAACTCCGGAAACGAACCCTTCATGCAACAACCGGTGTACATCTCCAATAGTGGCATTGGAACAACAATCTTCTACGGCTAAGACAAAGATGTCTTATGTGGACGAGTTCGATTATTGCGTAGTTGGCGCCGGATTCGCCGGTTTAACAACAGCCTTGCGATTAAAACAAGCCGGGCATTCGGTGGCCGTGCTGGAGGCTCGAGACCGGGTTGGCGGGCGCACCTTCACCGAAAATCTGCCCGATGGATCGTGGGTTGATCGTGGTGGTGCCTGGATTGGCCCCGGCCAGGACCGAATTTATGCGCTGATGAGCGAATTTGGCGTACCAGAATATAAACAATACTGCGCTGGCGAATCGCTCATGGTCGTCGCCGGCAAGCAACATCGTTACAGTGGCACCATCCCCTGGACAATGAGCCCGTGGGCAGTGGCCAATCTTGGCGCTGGTTTGTTCCAGGTGGAACAGATGTGCAAGTCCATTCCTCGCGAAGCCCCGTGGGAAGCGGAGCCGGCCGCCGAGTGGGACCGGCTGACGGTGGCCGAATGGCTCGGGAAGAACGTGTTGTCGCAGCAGGCTCGACAGATGCTGGATACCGCCCTGGCCGGCGCATACACCTGCGCGGCAGCGGAGGTATCGGTGCTGTGGATGCTGCTGCAGATGGGGTCGGCCGGTGGACCCACCTTTGTCATCTCCGGCCAGGGCGGCGCCCAGGATGCCCGCCCGGTCGGGGGGATGGGCGCCCTCTACCGCCCAATGGCCGCCGACCTGGGTGCTGCGCTGCATCTGTCGCAGCCCGTGCGGAGCATTCGGCAGACCGCGGAGGGGGTAATCGTCTGTTCCGACAACGTGATGGTGCAGGCCAGGCGAGTGATCGTGACAATTCTCCTGGCAATCGCCAATACCATTAGCTACCAGCCGATGCTGCCTGCCGATCGCGCACTTCTGCACCAGCACATGCCCGGGGGATCCGTCATCAAAACCAGCGTCTGCTATGAACAGCCATTTTGGCGGGCCGACGGGCTGACCGGTCAGTCGGTGGGACCAGGAACCGCGGCCACGTTAACCATCGACGCCTGCTCAGACAGCGGCGTAGCGGGGATCATGTGCATCATCACGGAGGGGCGTGCCGCGCGTGAGCTAGGACGACTCGATGCGGCCGACCGAAAAGCGACCGTGGTCGGTGAACTGGTCAACCGGTTCGGGGCTAAAGTCCATGCCCTCATCGGGTACTACGAACAAAACTGGACTCTCGAGCGCTATTCCTGTGGCGGGATGATCAGCCACGCTCCGCCGGGTGTGCTGACCGAGTTCGGCCATGCGCTACGCCCACCTTGTGGCCGGATTCACTAGGCCGGAACGGAGAGTTCGGCTGTCATGTGCGGATGGATTGACGGCGCTATCCGCTCTGGTGAGCGCGCCGCGGCCGAGGTAATCGCCGCCGAAAATGAGGCAGTGGCTTAAGCCGGTGGTCGATAGAAAAGCGACAACTGGCCGAGGGCCCCGCCTAGACCCAGCAACACCGAGAACAGCAAACCGGCCCAGCCATCACACCAGTTACGGCCAAAGATAAGCCAGTCGATACTGAGACGGCCGGCACCCAACATCGCCACCACCACAGCGCCGACCCCCAGCACCGCGTTGTACTCCCAACCTTCTTCGACAATGAAGAAACCGTGGGATCGATGCACAGTCCACGCCGCAACCAGCATCAAGCAGACAAAACCTGCGGCCGGGATCGGGGTCAGCAGACCGGCGGCCAACCCGAGCCCGGCAGAGATCTCGCTCGCCGCCGCAACTGTGGCGTGTAGCTTGCCCGGCCGCATCCCAATGCTGTCAAACCAGCGGGCGGTTCCAGATATCCGGCCGCCACCGAAAACCTTGTGGTAACCATGTGCTGCCATCGTGAGACCCAACACCAGCCGCAGAATCAACAATCCCACATCGTAGGCAGTCATGCTGAAAATGTTATGGGACCATGGGCTGGTCAGCGCAGGATCTCGCCCCAGCCCAGGAGGACACCTACATCTTCGGTCATGCAAACATCCCTGAACCGTCCGTGGTGTTGCTGAACGGCTACGCCCAGCACCCGCCAGAGGTCCTGGGCAACAAGGCATTCGGCATCGATCTGATGCGTCGGCACAATCTCCCGGTACCGCCAGCGTTCTGCGTCTCGATCGAGGCGGGTATTCGTTTCCTCATCGAACCGGAGCAAACCATCAACTCCGTCTGGAACGACGTGGTTGATGGCATCCGGTGGCTAGAAGCCCAAACCGCACGCACCTTCGGACGAGGCCCGCGTCCGCTGCTGGTCAGCGTACGTTCCGGCGCCGCCCAGTCGCTGCCAGGCATGATGGACACAGTGCTGGATGTAGGCATCAATGACGCCGTCGAACAGGCTCTGGCCGCGCTGGACTCTGCGGAGTTCGCTCGCGACACACGCCGCCGGTTCACCCGCATGTATCAGTCCCTGATGCCCGAAGAATCTCCCCTCCAGCCAGTGCCCGACGATCCTTACCAACAGTTACGTTCGTCCATAGCGGCTGTCCTTGGCTCATGGAACTCGCCACGCGCAGCGGCCTACCGCGCCCACCGTGGCATACCCGATCAGGGCGGCACTGCGCTTGTGGTGCAGGCCATGGTGTTCGGCAACAAAAACAGCGACTCAGGCTCGGGAGTATTGTTTTCCCGCAACCCTATTACTGGTGCGGCAGAACCATTCGGGGAGTGGCTACCGCGCAGTCAGGGCGACGATGTGGTTTCAGGCCGTAGCGACGTCGAACCGATTACTCGCCTGCGTGATGAGCAGCCGGTGGTTTATGCCGAGCTGGTCGCCGCGGCCCGCACGGTGGAGCAGCTGGTTTCCGACGTCCAAGAAATCGAGTTCACCGTCGAAGACGGCAGATTATGGCTGCTGCAGACGCGGGTAGCGCAACGGTCCGCTCAGGCCGCCGTGCGGCTGGCGCTGCAACTGCGCGACGAAGGACTCATCGATAACGCCGAGGCTTTGCGGCGGGTGCAACCAATCCATATCGAGACCCTGATTCAACCGTCACTTCAACCCGAAACGCGTTTAGCTGCAAAGCTTTTAGCTAATGGATTACCGGCCTGCCCGGGTGTGGTTTCCGGGCGCGCTTACACCGAGGTAGACCAAGCATTGGCAGCAGCCGAACGGGGCGAACACGTCATCTTGGTGCGTAGTCACACCAGACCCGACGACGTGGTAGGCATGTTGGCCGCCCGCGGCATCGTGACCGAAGTGGGCGGTGCCTCCAGCCATGCGGCTGTGGTCAGCCGCGAACTCGGCCGAGTTGCTGTGGTCGGGTGCGGCCCTGGAGTCGCCGCGACACTGGCCGGCAAACAGATCACGGTCGACGGTAATGCGGGGGAAGTACGCGAAGGCAGGCTGGAATTGTCGGCGTGGTCGGAGAGCAACACCACCGAGCTACGCGAGCTCGCTGCCATCGCCCGACACATCAGCCCGCTGCGCGCGCACGCCAGCGGCGACCATCCACGCTTAGATGACCCGAGCGAGGCGGCGGTACGCACCGCCATCGCCACCGGTCACACTGATGTAGTGTCTCGTGCTCCATTGATCACCATGCTGACCGCTTTGCACGTGGCCGGTGAGCAGGGTTGATCCCGCTAACCGACTTAGCAGTGTTGCAGGCGGTCCGACTCAAGGGACAAATACCGCCCGCCGAGTTGGCCGCGACTTTGGGGGTCGCCCCAGCCGATCTCGACCAGACCGTTGCCCAACTGGTTACCGCCGAACTGCTGACCGCGGGCGTAACGTTGCGCATGAGCCGCGCCGGCCGAGACAGATTGGCCGCGTTGCTGGCCGAGGAACGCCAAAGCGTGGACTCCACGACGCTGGCCGGCGCGTACGACGCATTTCGCGGGATCAACCGTGAATTCAAGGCCTTAGTAACGGATTGGCAACTCAAGGACGGCCAACCCAACACTCATCACGATGCCCAATACGACCAGGCCGTGTTAGCCCGCCTCGATGGCGTACACCAACGAGTGCTACCGATCATCGCCACAACCGCGACCCAGCTTCCCAGGCTGAGCGCTTACGCAAGAAAGTTATCTTTCGCTTTAGCCCGGGTCCACGCCGGCGAGATCGCGTGGCTGGCTCGACCCTTGCTCGACTCTTACCACACCGTGTGGTTCGAATTGCACGAGGAGTTAATTGGCGCTGTCGGCCTAACCCGAGAATCTGAAGCCAAGATCGATAATGCCCAGGAGATTTCCGGCGGTTCTCGGCGCAACGAGCAACCTCAGGCCATAACATCGCTCAATGGCGATGATGGCAACATCGGGTAGCCTGCCCTACCCGCATTCAGATCGCGACCTGGCGGCCTTATGACAGCCGCCAATATCCCGCTCCATCACCCGGCAATCGAGCACCACGGCTGCGGCAAGGAAAACCGCCTCCAGCAGCGTGAACCGCGCACACGCGACGCGCAGTGGCGCCGCTCGGCTCGGCAGGCACTTTTGTTGGCGTGGACCAGCCTGTTCTGGATGCTTGCTGAGGCGGTGGTAGGGCTCTGGCAGGGCTTGACCGTCGGCTCGATCGCCATGACCGGTTGGGCGCTGGGCGGGGCGGTCGAGGGCCTCGCCAGCATGATCGTGATCTGGCGATTCACTGGCTCACGTACCTTGTCGGAAAACGCTGAGCGGCGTGCCCAGCAAGGCGTGGCAGTGTCTTTTTGGCTGCTAGCCCCCTACATCACCGTCGAATCTATCCATTATTTGCTTGGCGAACACTGCACCAAACCCACCACGATCAGCATCCTGGTGACCACTGCCGCACTGCTAGCCATGCCGGTCCTGGGCCGGGCTAAGCGGGTACTCGGCGCACGGCTGGGCTCAGCAGCCACGGCCGGCGACGGTGCACAGAACTACCTCTGCGCCGCCCAAGCTGCCGCGGTACTGGTCAATCTGGCAGTCACGGCCCGCTGGCCCGGCGCCTGGTGGCTCGACCCGATTATCGGCCTGGGCATCGCGGCCGCCGCGATTCGGGCAGGTATCCAATGTTGGCGCGGCCACAACTGCTGCTCCTAAGACACCCGCAACCGGATCTTGCCCTATCCCCGCAGCAGCGGCGGTAGAACATCGACGAGCTCCGTTAGCCGACCTTAAATCGGGTCGAACCCGCAGATCAGCCAACGTCCTGCAACGCGCTCTAAAGCGACGCGGATACTCGAATAGTTTTGCGCCGGTGGGGAATGCGGAGTAGTCAGGCTTTGATCGACGAACACCATGACCACCGCACGGTTCTCGCTAGCCGACACCGGTGCCGCCGCGGAGAGCTGGGCGACCGCGGACACGTGGTTTTCCTTGGCGTACGGGATGACCATCTCGTTGACCACCCGCGTGTAGGTGCCAGCGAAACCGGTGGTCAAACATTTCCGCGCCGAAGTCAGGTGCGTCTCGATCGTGTCCGGCTGGAAAGACATCAACACCACGGTGCAATCCCGGGCAGCGCGGACCGATTCGAGTCGAGCAAGGTCAGCGTCGCGGCTCGACCGGTCGTACCACGTGAGCAGCCCTGCGGCCATGGCCAGCAGGAAGGCCAGACCAGGCAGCAGCCCGTAGGCAAGAACGCGGGAGCATCTGAAGCTGCGCACGACATCGGCGGCGGACTCGGTCACTCCTGTACCTCTCTTATTGCGGGCGTGAAGGTCGTGTCTGTGGTAGGGATGGGACGGGAGCCGGGGTGACGGCCCGAGTCGGTCGCCCTTCGAGGCGCCTGCATGACACTGCCGCCCCCGGCTCCTTGGGATCGGCCGACCGACAACAGAGGGCGGCTGCTGGCAGCGCCGGTGAGTGACCACTCGGCTGCCGGTCCCGCGTCGCCGTTCCGTTCCTGCCTT
>JAIENC010000036.1 GCA_019751635.1 Mycobacteriaceae bacterium | reverse complement strand
GAAGAAGCAGACCAGCAGCGTCGTGCCCGCAGGGTATGCGGGGTTCGATGCCACCGGTTCTGATTGCGTCGGCTGAGCCGTCGCAGACCCCGAGATCATTCGGGCAGGCCCTGCCAGTGCCCATGCGATGATCGCGAGCAGGGCTGGTAGCGCCCAGATGCCCAGTGCGATTGAGGCGCTTCCCGTCAGGTCGGCGATCGGCACCGAGACAAAGGCTGCCCCGGCGGCGCCGAGCGCCATCATTGTGGTGTATGCCGTGGTCATGGCGCTGGTGTTGGCGGGAAAGTGGACCTGAATCACCGCGGGGAGAACCACATTTAAGGCCGCAACTCCCAAGCAGGTCACCACTGTCCCCACCAAGATCAGGTAGGGGTTGGCAATGAATCGGACAGCCAAACCGGCCGCAACCAAAATCACCGCAACGCTGGTCGTGAGGTTTTGTCCCCAGCGACGCTCGCAAACGGCTGCCGGTGCGCTGGCAAGCCCGAAGATGAGCGCTGGTGCCGCGGTGAGCAGCAGGGCAGTCGTGCCATCGAGAACATGCTCGCCGACCAAGGTCTCCAGCAGGCTGCTGGCGCTGGTGACACCGATACGCAGATTCAAGGCCAGCAGCAACACTGCCGCAACGAGCACTCCGGTACGAGCTTCGGTTGCTCGCATAGCGCCATGAGTCCGCACGGCACAACTCCTCTCGATATCTAACGTCTAACGTCTAACGTCTAACGTATGTTGTTACGATAGCATGACCCAATGGAGTTCGAGCCAATCCGCCGACGCGGCCCCAGTGAGGAGGTCGTAGACCAACTGCGCGCGCACGTGTTCAGCGGACAGTGGCCCGTCGGTGAACAGATTCCGACCGAGCCAGCGTTAATGGCTGCTTTTGGCGTCGCCCGAGGCACAATTCGGGAGGCTCTGCGGGCCCTGCAGTACTCAGGACTGCTGGAGGTGCGCCGCGGTGACGGCACCTACGTGCGAGCTTCAAGTGAGATCCCGGCTGCGCTAGAGCGCACCCCCGCCGCCCTCGCCGACATCCTGGAGGCGCGCGCCGCCATCGAACCCCACCTTGCGCGCCTTGCGGCACAGCGAGCAACCGAATCCGACATGAGTGCTATCGAGGCCGCGCTCAACCACCGAGCAGCAGCCACCGACCCGCAGTCCTGGATCGAAGCTGACATTGCCACACACACAGCCATCGCCGCTGCAGCACACAACCCCGTGCTATTCGAAATCTATACAGCGCTACTGCCCCGCCTCCGGCAGTCCATGGTCGCAGCCATTAACAGGCCCGGTTTCCAGCGCGCCGACCCGCGAGGTCACGAAGAGGTCTTACAAGCAATCCGCAACCGCGATGCACAACAAGCTGCAGACAGCGCCACCAACAACCTCAACGCAACCGAAGACTGGAACTGCCGAGGCCATAGCCCCCGCATGGGAATTGCTTGAGAGATAAATGGGATAGCCATAGCATCGGCCGAATTCTTCTGAGCTGCGCCGGATCTGGGACAGAAACGTTCGTTTTTGATCTTGGCGGACGCATACGGGCGATCCGCCTCGGTGCGGGCTACTGCTTCGGTGCTCGTGGGAGTCGCAGTGTGGATGCCAGCGCCTGCTCGATCATGCGGTGCGGGAAAGGAGTTCGCTTGCTCTCGGTCAGCAATCTTCGGTGAAAGTCGTTCAGTATTGCTGCGGACGGTGCGTACTGGTCGAGGATTGTAGTGAGCGCTGGCGGAATATCGGCCGGTTTGTGGCCTGTAAGTCAATCATTCAGGACCGCTTCGTATTCCGCCTTATTATACCCCTTTCCGGTGAGATAGTGACTAAGCAGGTGGCTTCCGGTGTAGCAGTGGTCGTATACACGGTGCCTGGCGAGGAAGTCGGTCTCCTGAGCGGAAAGAGCGAACTCGCAGCTGAGTGCGAGGCCAAGATCGGCGAAGTAGATCTGGCGTCCGTCGGTCAGAATGTTGCTGAAGTGTGCATCGAAATGGATGAATTCTCGGGAGCTCATGAACCCTGTTCCGTGTGCCAATTCTTTTGCAGCCCAAAGATATATCCCAGTGTCGTTGCGATGGTTGCGTAACCAGTTGGTGAGCGTGTGTGGCACGTATTCGAGGAAGAGTACGAGGCTGGATGCGGACTGGCTGATAGCTTCCAACCGGTGACGCACCGCCGGCGAGCTATCCCAATGTGCGACAGCGCCTTCCAAGCCACCGAGCCTGTAGGTAAACCTATCGGGGGCGGTATCGGGCAGCACCCGCCAGTGATACATGAGCGGAAAGCCGACGTATTCTTTGTCGAGTACCCAACTGGTGGTGAGGGCGTGTGCGGCAAGCTCCCGCCAAGCACCGAAACCAGACGACCCCAGCCCGTACTGATAGTACGTCGGCAAATCGAAGATATTTGCCGAAGACCCCTCGTGTCCTGGTTGTAATTCCCAGTCCGTCATGGGAACACGCTTGATGAACACACGTGTGCCGCCAACGGTGAGCTCCGCAGACCTGCCACCGATGCCGGTGCCATGCGGCGTGGCTGCTGTCACGATTTGAGTGAGGCGCTGGTCACTTATGGAGGAAAGCTGGCCGTGCATAGTTGCATACCTAGTCAGGCGCTCGGCGTACAACGAATCTGAACCTTGCATCGACGACTCCACCGTGCCCACCCCAGGGCCGTTGTGAACGGGTAGCTTGATCGACCTTACGCGGAGCTGGCAGCTGTCTCTTACATGCGGGATTGACGCTTCGGGTATTCAAGGCCTGGGGAATTGGCGGTATGGACGGTCAGAACAGCGTGTCGCGAATTCGGAGCGGCAGCTAGCCGGTCAGTCCGAGCTGGGCAAGTTCGGCGTCGATGCCGACTTCGATTGCGTCCAAGAAGCTGATGTTCTCGCTGTGCCTGCGGGGCCTTGTCCCGGAGGCCGAGAGTTCGCTATCGCCAGTTCTCGCCGAGGATACCGGCTCACCTATTGCGTACCACGACGAGCGCTGTGACTGCCATCATTTCTAGCCGCCTCGAAGTAGTCGCCGGCCACGTTGCCGCTACCCATCTCACCCAAAACCCGCAGTGATCGGACCAACATCAACGCTGATCGCGCCGCCGATCTCCTCGACCAAACCCCCGACGAAGGACGAAGGCCATCATGACCAGTCGGGGTGCCGGGACCAAAGTGATAGCCACAATAATGGGGCGATGTCTCGGTACTGGCCGCTATTTGACCTACGGATCAAGACTTCGCGCCTGCTGTTACGGCTACCCACTGAGGAGTTATGTGATCAGCTGGTCGATACCGCCCTCGATGGCGTCCACCCGCCAGATCAAATGCCATTTTCCGTCCCGTGGACCCGAGCTCCACGCACGGAGCTGCCTTTTAATCTGCTGTCGTACCTGTGGCAGGAATTGGCCGGGTTCAGCCCAGACCGCTGGACGCTACCACTGGCCGTCCTGATCGACGGGAGAGCTGCCGGCCTGCAGACCTTGATGGCAGAAAACTTTCCGAGCACTGGCGAGGTAGGGTCCGGATCATGGCTTGGATTGCGCTACCAAGGCCACGGTTATGGAACCGAAATGCGCTCTGCTGCATTACATTTTGCGTTTACTCAGCTCAGCGCCCAAGTCGCGACCTCGGTGTCGTTCATCGACAACCCGGCCTCGATAGCGGTATCCCGTCGCGCCGGATACCGGGACAATGGCCGGGACCACGTGGCGCGCGAAGGAGCGCTAGCTGAGCGGCTGCATTTTCGGTTGACCCGCGAGGATTGGCAGCGGCATCACGCCATTGAAGTGCAGGTAGACGGCTTCAATCACTGCCGACCACTTTTTGGCCTAGACGATCACGCTGGCGACAAAAACGCCCGCAGCGCCACCAAGTAGAAGCCAATGCCATTGGCGCCCGTCTGCTTCCGCACCAAGTCCATGCGAGCTGGGCGGCGGCGACGTCTACGGTTGGGATGCCCGCGCGGATCGAAGCCATGAGGCCAGGCGGGATTCAGGTCGTTGGATTACTGTGCCCTGGCTCTTAGCGAGCGGCATCCGCTCGTGGTACCCGACCGGTTGGATCAGCTCTCGGGATTTAATAGTTCGGAACTCGACTGAATACGGTCAAGCACGTCGTCAAACGATGGTGGCGCTTGGCCGTAGTAGAGACCGCGCATTGCCCTTTGGTGTTGTTGGCGAAGTTCTGCCGCAAACGCTCCGGAGGGGTCGAACGCCGCTGAAGCTGCGAAGCCACCACCGGGCACCGGGCATTCGGGGTTAAGGGTTTTCGACACCTCGAAGACGCTGGTCAGAATGTCGCCAAACAGGACCTTGTCAGTGAGTAAATCGACGACTGTGGGTTCGCCAAGCAGCGCCCAGATGTCGTAGAACTGTCGTCCGATTCGCGGCAGTCCGTCTCCGGTGTCACGTCTTGTGGGGTCGGCCACGAAGTTGTTGACACGAAGCAGCTTTTCGATGAGTGTCCGGCCAGGGTGCAGGATGGTCGCCTCGAAGGGGGTCAGGTCATCCCACTGCCCGATGAGCCCTGTTTCGGCGAGCGCACGGCATAGGAGCGACTCAACGGTCCGCACTAATGAGGGCTTCGGGCCACCAGATTGCCCTAGTTCGATGAGAACGGCTTTCGGGTCGGCAAGTCCCTCGAAGCTGTTGCTGTGTCCCAACGGCAGGTCGAGGTAGGCGCTTCGATGAAACGTGCCGGGGTTACCGCCAGACGCTTTGGGTCTGCATGTACCGTTCGTTGCCGCCGCAGCAGTAGCGATCATTGCCTTCAGCGCGTTCTTAGCGGAGTTCCTGGACGGGTATTCGCCCACCACGAGCAGGTCGAGGTCTTCGGAGAACCGCTGGACAATGCGCATTTTCTCCAGGCTGGTGCCGCCTTTGAACACGACCTCTCCAGGGTGAGCGGAGACGATCGCCCTCAGCGCTTCGCAGACCCAATAGTCCTTCTCGACCGCCAGCGGTGGGACGCCGATACGCTCGGCGGCGACGCTGACGGTTGCTATGAAAACTTCTGGGTCCTTATCTCGCCAAAGCGCCACGCTAACCGGTCACCAGACCGGTGAGGGCTTTGGATGCGATACGCGGATCGGATGACGGCACTTCACGAGCGAGGTCTTCCAGCCCGACCCGGTGCAACAGATAGCGGAGACGTGCACGAGACGACCCCGATTCGGTGTCGCTGGCCCGGGCGAGACGACGGGGGTCGAGTGTGCCTAACTGAATTAGGCGTGACAAATGGCTCATAGCTTCACCAGGACTGGTTTCGATCACTTGCTCCCAACGGTCGAGCACTTCCAGGGCTGCCACGTCGAGTGGGCCGAGGTTGTTGGTTATCCGACCGCGCCGAGCCGAGCGATCCACGAAATGCACCGTTTCACTGTCAGTTGGTGGACGGCCCACTACGGCGTACTCGGCGCGGCGAGGAATCTGCGTGGATAGGCGCAGCGCATGAGCGGCGGAGAGTCCAGCCGGACCGATACTTTTTCCCCCGACAAGCTGAGCGGCCAACACGCCAGGAGATGGCGGGGCCATGCCGAGCGGGGTCTTGACACCACGCCAATACAAGCCCTTGCGGAGGTGGCGCAATTCGCCTTGGGTGACCAGATCAGCAAGCAAACGCTGCGCTGTCGAGGGTGGCAAGTCAAGGTCAGACGGCTTCCAGAATGTGCTACGGGAACCGAGGATCTCCCTGCGGGCCTGTTGCACGGCAGGGCGGTCGTAGTGGGCCGTTGTGGCGGTCATCGCGCACGCCTCCTTCGAGCAACATGATACGAAAACCTCTCGATTAACAACAAGGAGACCGACTGGCCGGCATTGAGTCAAAGCCAGCCACCGTGCTTTTCCCGCATCAGACTGCCTGCGCTAGTCCGGCGTCGATGAGGTGGCGTTCGTAGTCGAGTTCGATACGCAGTCGGTATTGAAATGCCCAGGTGCGGATCACCGCGCTATCGGGATCGTCTTGTTCGATGTGAATGTCGGCGCCGCTGGCTGCCCCGGGGTTCACTGTGCGGATCGTGACTGCCGCTCCATCGTGGGTGGGTCCGTCTAGCTGGTCGAAGATCACCATCCATCGACGTGGTGAGGGTGGTAGCTGTTGTGTCAGCCCTGCTGCACTGACGATTTGCAGTCCGGCGCCGGTGGCTTGTTTCCAGTGTTGTGGGCGGTTGGTGTGCACTAAGACGTGGTATCCGGTCGCGGTGGCACGTAGCGCAATCTGCATGGTGAGTGCGTGCTCGCCGGCGATCGTCATGGTGGCCGTCCCGGTCGGGTCACCTAGGTCGATTAGTAGTGGGTGGCCTGTTGGGGTGGTGCCGATGATGATTCCGGTCGCCCCGATCGGTACGGCCAGTTGTTCGCCGTCGACGAGGGCGCGGGCCGGTAGCGCCGGTACTGCGGTTGCTGTGAGCAGCCCTGCGGTCATTCCTGAATCATGTTGCCCGGTCATGGGATTCAGCCCGGTCAGTGGTGGCTCGACTAGTGGTCCGCCGCTGTGGTAGCGCGCCAGCACACCGATGGTGGTGGCGCCGGTGGGGGTCAAACGGAGTTGGAGGGTCACCACGGTTGCTTCGGTGTCGGGGGTCCATAGTCGGTCGATGGTGGCGCTGGAGATGTCTTGCGGTGATACCCAATAGGTGTGGATGTAGCCATTGGGGTGGCGTAGCCGGTCCCAGCCCCGACGCAGTGTGGCTGGGTTGGTCCCGGCCAGCAGTGCCTCATCGACTGCGTGGATCTGCGTCGCGGTGAGCACTCGTGCTGGGATGCGCCGGCTGGTTAATTCCTGGGCTAGCCATTCGGTGGCCGCACTCATGGTGGCTGCCACCGATTCTCGCCACAGGATTGCTCGTGCGCTTGTGGTGGCATCCAACCGGACGATCAGCCATGTTTGGCGCTGCCCGACCGCCGGATGGTCACCTACTCGGGCCGAATACACCGGTGCGTAATCGTGGTGGGTTTTGGGTGAGCGGCGGGCCCCGACGCTGATCACATCGATCCCGTCGAGGGTCACGTCGAACTGTCGTAGTCCCGTGGCGACTGCGTCTATCGGCAGTGTCGTCAACGATTCGACTCGATGATGATCGAGCACCGATGGGCTGTGCGGGTGGCCGTCTACCGCGACGACCGTCACCAAGTGCGGCCCGGCTGCTCGGATGCCCACCGGCCCGGCCCCGAACATGCGGTCATGGTCGGCCACCGCGCCGGCCGGTGCCACCGCGGTCCGGCCGCTGCCGGCCGCTCGCCAGGCCAGCGTCAGCAACGCCGACCCGCGCCAACTCACCAACGCGGCCACACTGAGTATCGAGCCTAGGACCGCCCCGACCCACCATCCGGGCCGGCCCGCGGCCGTGACGCCTGCACCCAGCAAGGCCGCATCGACCATGAACACGGCCACCACCCGGCCCCATCCAGCCGTCATACCGAGCCGAAACTTTGGGGTCACTGTCGTTGTCCCCTGCTGTGCAGCAGCGCCGCCGATCCCAAGATCACCGTGCACAGCACTGCTAGGGCGCCCACGCCGGCGGCGGAAATCCAGACTGGGGTCATATCGCGGCCAATTTTGGGTGGGGCAAGCGTCAACGGTGACGATAAATGTTGCGGGCCAATGGGTTCCCCGGCGGCGACATCGTAGGTCAGCGCGGCGACTGGGTCGATCACGCCATGACCGACCCGGTTATCGACGCCACGCGCGGGTGCTCGTGCGGTATTCAGCAGTCGGTTGATCACCTGGTGGGCGCTTAGGTAGGGATATTTCGCCCGCACTAGTGCGGCGACTCCGGAGACGATCGCCGCTGAAAACGAGGTGCCCACCGGGGCTTCCATGGTGTTTTCTCTGCCTTCGACCGCGTTCATCAGCCCGTCATCGCGCGGGGACAAGCTTTCAATGTCGGTGCCCGGGGCCGCGATCGACACCCAGGACCCGGCCATGCTGCTGTCTAGCGGCGCGCCGGTGGAATCGATGGCGCCCACGGTCAACACATAATCGGAAAACCACGCTGGCGTAACCACCGTGCTTACCCCGGCCCAGTCGCGAGGATCGTTGGGGGTCAACGGGTTATAGATCGGATTCTGTTTGCAGTCGTTGTTGCCGCTGTTTCCGGCCGCGGCAACGATGACCGCGTTGCGGTCAATGGCCGCGTATCGGATGGCCGCCCCCAGATCGCGCTGGTCGATGATGTTCGACGCGCTCATGCAGGACACTTCGGAAATGTTGATCACTGATGCGCCGAGGTTGGCCGCGTGCACGATAGCGCGCGCCATCGTGCGGATATCTCCGGCTTTGCGTCGGGTGGTGGGATCTTGGTCGCCGGAAAAGGCATCTTTGGGGCTAAAGGCTCGTGAGCTTTGTCGGATCGCGATGATCTCCACATCTGGTGCCACGCCGCTAAACCCATCCGCCGGCAGGGGCACTGGCGGTGGCGGGGCTGGTGGGACCGGTGGTGGGGGTGGATCGTTGGGGATCGGGGTCTCACGGCCCGCAGGTGCCGCCGGGTATCGGCTCTGGTGGCTGGCTGGCGCTATCACGGTGGTCGGTGTCTGCTGCATCTGCCAGCCGGCAGGCCCTTCGGGGGGTGGTGGGGGTGGCACCTGCACGGTCACTGTTTGTGGCGGTGGTGGCGGTGGCGGTGCCTCGTTGGTGGGTATGGTGTCGGGCCGGCGGGTTTGGTGGGGCGGCGGAAGTAGGGTGGTGCCGTCGGCCGGGGCGGCTGCGATCAACGACGCCACGATCGTGCCGTGCGCGTCGCAATCGGAGAGTCCATCACCGCCGGCAACGACGTAATCTCCGCCGCCAACTAGGTCCGGTAGCCGCGGGTGCGGGCTTACCCCGGTGTCGATCACGGCGACTTTCACCCCGGCGCCGCGCCCGAACCGCCATGCCTCAGCCAAATCCAGCATGTCCATGAAGTGTGGTTGCACTCGGTAGTCGGTTCCGGGCAGTGTGCCGACCCTGGTGCAGTAGGCGCCTTGGCGCATCGGCTGGTCTGGGCCCGGTGGGCCATCAGGTGGCAGCGCCGCCACGTCAATCTGGGGAGGTTCGACCGCCATCGCCGGCGGCATACCGCATACTGCGGTTAATCCCACGATCATGGTGGTTAGTGTCGCGGCAGCCGTCTTGCGCCTATTCACAGCTCAAACCGCCTGTCTGTTACCGGTACCGGATCGCTGCCAGCACACCCATCAGCCAAAACGCCAACGGGAAAATCGCGGTCAGGCACAGGTATTCGATCCACTCCACCGCTTTGCGCAGCGTGGGCGTGTAGAAGCGGTTCGGCACCACTACCCCGGCGACTAGGCCGGCTACCGGTACCGCCACCATCACCGAGGCCCCGACAATCAACGCCGATACGCTGCCCAATCCGACCGCGTAACGTCCCGCCACGCCGATCGCTACGGCTACCGCTGCCAGCGCCAAGATGGTGGCCTGCCACCGGTCGGTAAACGAGCGGCCCCGCAGCAACACCGCCACCGCGACCAGTCCAGCCAACAGCCTGGCCAGCCAGCAGTGTGGCGCCACCGGATCGCATAAACCCACGCAGCACACCACCGCCACGGTGGCCGTGGCGATCAGCAAGCCGCTCAAATAGCCGTGCGCCCGGTCGGTGCTCACCGCCACGTCGCGCACCGAGGCTGGCCCGTCCAAGGTGGCTATCTCGCCGCTGGCTACCACCTTTTCGGAAGGCAGGTCTGGGCGTGTCTCGAACACCCAGCGACCCGAGGCCGACGGGAACACCGGCAGCCGGATACCGGCGGCCCACCGCGCCAAGGTGGGCGCCCAATGCATACCCAGCAGCGCCACCAACAGCAGCCCGGCCAGCAGGATCACCGCCGAGGTCACCAGCCACATCCGCAGCAGCGCCACGACACCGGTTGCGGCCCCGCCGAGCACCACCGCAGTTCCTAACGCGAGGTAACGGCCGGTGAACCGCACGATCAGCACTGCTTCAGCAATTAGGGTCGCCAATCCCAGCGCCGCGTGTGGCGCACCCACCGGACCGGGCACTAGTGCAGCGGCGGCGATCGCCGCGGGCACACATCCGGTCAACAACAACACATCACCAATACGCTGGGCCGCGCTGGTGGTTTCGCGGGTCAAGATGATCACCGCCGCGGTGATCAGCAGCACGCCCAGCGCTCCGCAATACAGGCCTGGTAGCCAGCCCATGTGCCCGTAGCGCCATCGGCCCATCAACGCCGTGGCGGCTACCACGCCGGCCACTACCATCGCCGCGCCGACCCGGCCCGCCCATACCGGCGTGACGGCCGGCCATCGTGTGTTCAGTTCGGCGGCTACCGCTGTGGTGACATGCTCGACGACATTGATCCGTGACTCGCTGTCGGGTACGAAACGCAGCCAGAGCCGGGTGCCGTCGCTCACCCCTTGATCGGCCAGGGACCGTGCTGGTTTCAGCGGGGTGCCATCCACCCAGCACAACGTCCAGCGGCCCCACGGCCCGGCCGTCAGCGGCGGTTGGCTCAGCTCATCGAGGCGGGTATTGACCACGTCAAGCAACGCCGATAGCTGCACTGAGACTGGCGCGGTCGCATCCAGGACCACTCCGATCTTGCTGACCCCGGCGATGACCGCGACCAGCACCCGCGCCGGGAACCCTGCACCGGTCGACGTCGATGTGGTTGCCGCGCTTTCGTAGCGCCGTTGCAGGCTCACCGAGCCAGTGTCTTGGCCGTCGGGAAGTCACCGGCTAGCTCGGCGGCCACAGCGATCAACGCCAACTGAGTGCGCCGCCGCAACGCGCCGAAGTCCAGTGTGGCCGCATCACGCAGATGGGCGTCCCAGGGAACGGTTTTCACCGAGCGCACCCGCGGACCCAGCGTGTGGATGACATGGGTGATGAGTTTCTTATCCGCACAGCGGTAAGCATCGTTGAGCACGATCACCGACCGTTTCAGCAGTTCATGCCCGTCACGGGCGGCAAGCCAGTTGATCGTCGTCTCAATAGCCAGGCCGCCGTCGATGTTGCAGGACCCGACAATCATCAACGCATTCGACGTCGAGAGCACTTCGGGAACGACCTCGTGATCGATCTCAGCTCCGCAATCGATCAACGTGAGTTGATAAAAGCTGCGCGTGCGCGACACCGTGTCGTGGAATGTCTGCGGCGTCAACGCCAACGGGTTGGCGACGTTCTGGTTGCCGGCCAGCACCTCCAGGCCTTGACGGTTCAGTCCGGTGTATTGGCGGGCTTTCGGGTGACCGGTGACCTGATCATCGGCCAGAAATTCGCGTATCGAGGTCACCGCGTGGGGATCGATCAGCCGTCCCAGACCGCCATAGGTGGGGTTGGCATCAATAGCGATAACCGGTGACCCCTTGCGCACATCGGCGAACACCGACCCAACGCCGGCCACCATCCTGGTCTTACCCACTCCGCCTTTCACGCTGATCGCCGCGATCTGATAACTGTCTGGGATGTTGCCCGCGATCAACGCTTTGTAGCCGCGCAGCGTGGCTTCGGCGCGTCCCGCACCCAGATTCACTAAACCGCGCGTGGACACGTAAACCATTTTCCGCCAACCTATTTCGGCTGGTTGACGCCGTGGTCTAACGACTTCGCCGACTTGAAGATGTTGGTGGAACTGCGCGGTGTCCGTACGCGGATCTGCCCGCGGCGCCCAACGCTGGGCCGATGTCTGCACCGACGGCGGCTGCCCGATGCCCGCCGGTGCAGATACCGCCGCCGGGTGTGTGTTCACCACACCGGCTTGTGACGATGCCGCCCCTGTCTCGGCGGGGCGTCTCGGCGTGGGTGGCTGCTCGGTGTTCACCGACTCCGGCTCGGAGCTGACGTCGCTGCCCGCGCTGTCGACGTCGCGGGCACCCGCCGGCGGCTCGTCGGGATAAGCGGCCGGTGGCGGGAGGCTCGGTTCTGCTGTTACCGGCGTCCGTACCGAGGGCTTTCTGGCGGGATGGCCTGTTGGGCGCGGATTGTCGCGGCGATCGGCATTCTCCGGTGGCATGTAGCGCGCCATAAAATCCGAATGATCAGTCATTGCGCCAACCTCATAATGCTGATCCTAAAACGCGAATTCCCGCTATACCATCCTCGCTTGATAATTTTCGAGAAAACTATTTGCTGGCCGATGCGTAGCCCTCGCAACCGAGTACCACGTATCGCGTCTATGGCATTCGTTCATGAGCGTTCCAGGATCGCACCGCCACACTGGCCAGCACCGTTGTAACGGCGTGCTGGAGCTGCGCTGGTGTCGCCGGCCCGACCGCCATCCACTGTTGCTGGCTACCATGCGGCGGGTTCAGTCGATACAGCACCACCCGGCCTGAGGCGGTGTCGCGCACGTCGAGCACCGACTCACTCCACGTGGTCGCGGCATCAACATGGGCCCGCGCGTACAGCACCGCCTCGGCCACCGGCTCATCCAGCGCAGGCCCCAATTCCGCCAACACCGCACCCCCAAACCCCACCGCCCGCAGTGCGGCGTGCCGGCTGGCGATGTCGCCCGCCCCGCAACAGTGCGCCGCCGCGGCGTGCATGTCGTCTAACGCCACATTGACCGTGCTGATCTGGGCCGGCGCTACCGGGTGGATCGAGTCCAGCCCATCGCACACCAGCTGGGCCAACCACTGCGGATCATCACCCTCGCAGTCATCGATGGTGATGTGCTGGCCGGCCCGCACCGCCGAGGCCCAGCGCCCTTCACGGCGGGCAAGCACGATGCGTAGTTGCCCGGCCGGGATGGCACGCCAGGTCGCCGGCTCGTCTAACGCCACCGGCGTCGACCAGCGCATCGGCCCGCTCGACACCAACAAGATCACCTCGACATCGGGTGCCGCCAGCACTGCCAGCCGGGCGGCGAGATCAGCGCGCACCACCCCACCCTCATCGCATACTCCCTGTTCAACGAGCACCTTTAAGCCCGGATGCTGCGTCAGCCACTGCCCTGAACGTGGTTGACCGTAGGGTCGACCGCGCAACTCCGGCGCCAATCGAGTGATCCCGGACAGTGCCTGCAACAACCACAAACCATCGAGGTTGACGGTGATATCGGCGGCACATACGTCATCGGCCATCATCGCCTCCTAACGTGCCGGCACCCTCGCAACGGAATGCGGCGGCACCAAGGGGTCGGTGCCGCCGCATGATCGCCGCCAGGTTTTAGGCCGACGACCACGAGGAACCGACCGCGCTGTCGGTGCTGTTCATGTGCGCACCGGCAGTTTGGACCTTAGCCCCGTGGGCATTGGCTTGCTCATAAATCACCTGGAAGTTTCGCCCCAGTTCTGTGATGAATTCTTGGCAGGCGGTCGAGCCCGCGCCGCCCCAGAAATCTCCGGCCGTGATCACGTCTTTGACGATGGCCTGATGTTCTGCCTCAAGCGCAGCGGCTTGTGCCCGGATCATCGCACCATGGGCGTCGACGTCACCGAATTGATAGTTGATCGACATCGTTTACCTTCCTTCTGACCTGTAAATGATTGTGCAACAACGGTTTTAGCTGCTCAGAGCCTGCCGGGAGGCTTGTTCCTGCTGCTCGTACATCGCCGAATCGCGGATCAGTCCATCGCGCACACCGTGCAGCATGGTCACAATGTTGCGAAACGCTTGATGCATCTGTCCCATGGTGTCGTAGGACGCCGCCTGGGCCGACCCATTCCAGCCCGCACCAGCGATGTCTTGCGACGACGCCCACATCGTGTGGGCCCCATCTCCCACCGTCTGGGCGTGCACCTGGAAACGGCTCGCCATGTCCCGCATCGCGTGCGAGTCGGTCATAAAACGCGCAGTCATACCGAAATCTCCTTAATAGAGGCCGCTAAAAGATTAGTAATTACAGCATTGCTGTGATGGTTAGTTTATTGGCGATACTGCGCGTTGCGCGACGGTCAACAGGCACTTTTATTTGCACATAATGACGTGCCGCAATTTTTGGTGGGTTAGCGTCGGTGAATCACTTTCACCGGAGTTCCGTAGCGAGGTGTGTTTCCTGGTCCGCCGCGCCCGCTGGCACCGGCCGCCATGGGCGCACCGCCATACATGCCGGAGCCTGAGGCCGACGCAGGCGCCGTCGATGCGCCCACCGTGGCACCGCCGGATGCGGCCACCGGCGCACCAGCGCTGGCCGCTGATGTCGATTCTGCGGCGCCGGCTGTCCAGGTCGCCGGGACCGACAACCCGCCTAGCGATCCAGCCCGACCCGCCATCGCCTCCACATCGGTGCCCGCGGACACGGCCGAGCTCAGACTCGCCAGTCCCGGACTGCTCACACCACCGACAGCCCCTACCCCGCCGGTTCCCATACCGAGCAAGCTGGGGTTGTTCAGCACCCCCATAAAGGGAGACAGCAAGGATTGGAATTGACCCAATCCGCTAGCTGGTGACCCCAGTCCACTGCTCAATGGCGAGGAAAGGCCCTGCAATGCCGACGGAATGCTGCTGACCAGTTGTGGGCCCATCGTCAGCATCGTTTGGGCATCCACGCCGGCCGGCAGACTTGCCATCTGAGTGCTGCCGCTGGTCAAGTTCACAGATTGTTGGCCGCTGGCTGTTCCGGCGCTTTGCCCCAGTGTGGCGGCTTGAGCGGCCAGCCCGATCGGATCAGAGTTAGGCGCCGGTGCGGTGAACGGCACCAGCGACCCGGTTATCCCGGCAGCATCAGCGGCAAACCCATACATCACGGTGGTGTCTTGGCCCCACATCTCGTCGTAGGCAGCCTCGGAGGCCGCGATCGCCGGGGTATTGACACCGAGGAAATTGGTGCTGATCAAGGTCATCAGCATGTTGCGGTTGGCTTCAATCACCGGCGGGGGCACCACACCGGCGCGGGCGCCTTCAAACGCGGTCGCCGCGGCCGCTGCTGCCGCCGCCGCGGCCTCGCATTGTCCGGCTGTGGCGATCATCCACACCACATACGGGGCGGCTGCTGCCGCCATCGAGATCGATGACGGACCCAGCCATGCCCCGGTGGCTAACGCTGAGATCACCGCCCCGAATGCCGCACCGGCCGATCCCAACTGTGCGGCCAATGCCTGCCATGCGGCGGCCGAGGCAACCAAAGAGGAGGAACCCGGGCCGGCATACATCCGGCCAGAATTGATCTCCGGGGGCACCTCGTAATCGGTCACGGTCTGGGTTCAGTCCGGCTAGATCATGGTGGCGACGTTGGCCGCCTCACTGGCGGCATAGCTGCCCGCGCTGGCTCCCATCGTGGCCACGAACATGTCATGCACCATCGTGCCGAGTGCTTGGGTGACCTGGTAGACCCCACCATGGGTGCCGAACGCGGCCGCTAGCAGCACAGACGCAGGCTCTGCGGCGGGCGGCACCACTCCTGTCGTGGCTGCCGCACCCGCGGCGTTACCCGCGACCACCGTCGTTCCGATCGACGCCAGCTCGGCCGCCGCGGAGTCCATCGCCTCAGGCAACGCCGTGACGAACATCGCTCACCTCCCATATATCGGAGATCTCGAAGTAGGGTCCTCGTTGCTGAGTGTATCGTCGCCGGTCGGTTTATGCGCCGGTCATCGCGGATCGGCTTCGGCTAGCTGTGCGTCACCCACCTGCACATATATGCCGGATTCGGTGGTGTTCATCAAGAAACCACGCCCTGGTGGCATGGTGTGGCCTTTCCATTTCCCCCGCACAAAGCCTTCATCGGGGTCAGAATCCATCACCAGCAGTGGCGCGTTGGCTTGCCGCAGCATTCGCAGCACCGGATCAGTGCCCACGCCGGTTCCGAACCCGCCGAACAACCGAGTGTAGATGATTCGTAGTCCCACATCGGCGCCGGCTTCCACAAACTGCGCGATCGGCTCCAGCGGAGAGTCGAACCCGGCTGGCAGCCGTTGTGCATCGTCGATCACCAGGAAAATCTCGGGCCCGGTCCAGCGACGGGTGACCGCTTGATCCACTGCGAGATCATCTTCGGGTAACCGTGCCGTGAGCACGCCGGCCAGTTCGACCATCCTTTGTTTGATCGTTGTTGCGGTGTAGGCGAACCGGTGCACATAGGAGCGTTCCAACACGTTGGGCAGTTGGCGGCGAGGATCAATCAGCCACACTTGGGCATGCGGTCGTTTCTGATCGGCGGGTGCTGGGTCGGTGGCCGGCGCGTAGACCCGGGCGATTTCTGCCATGACGGTCGCGCATGCGGTTGTGCGTCCACACCTACTCTGTCCGGTGATCACCAAATGCTGGCCATCGAAATACACCGGGTGTTCGGTTTCGCTCATCGCCCACACCATCGAGGCGTCTCCGGTGCTGCCGTCGGCGGCGACCAGGGCCGCCAGCTGGGCGGCACTGACCTGTTTGGGCAGCCGGCGCACCTTGCGCGCGGGGGTGTATCCGGCGGCCAGCGAGCGCACTGCCTGGACCACACTGCGGGAATCGAACGCGTCGGGGGCGGCTTCTGTTGCGGGGCGGGCCATCAAGGTGTGTAAACCGACCGGGTCCACCCCCATCCGTTCATAGTTTTGCGCGATCATGCCGCGGCCCGGGCGTCCCACCGGAACCGCTTCGGCCATCCGTGGCTTGACTAGCACCGCGTCGATGGGCTCGCCCAGGCGCAGCTCTA
>JAIENC010000030.1 GCA_019751635.1 Mycobacteriaceae bacterium | reverse complement strand
ATCGAGTCTGGCAGCGGTCGCGCTGCAGGATTTAGGCCTACACCGGGCCACCGATGTCGTGGGCGGGTATCACGCACTGGCTGCTGCTGGCGTGTTAGCCGCACTGACCGATGTTTCGCTGCGCCAACGTGCGTAGTTGTAGGCCTGACTCCGGCGCGGACAAACACGTCCGCTTGCGGGGAAGGGTTTACCGGTGGGTGAACTGTGCGGGGCGTTTGGCGATGAATGCAGCCATTCCTTCGGACTGATCGTCGGTGGCGAATGCCGAATGGAAAAGTCGGCGTTCGTAGAGCAGCCCCTCGGACAGCGTGGTTTCGAATGCTCGGTTCACGGCCTCTTTGGCCATCCGGGCCGCCGAGAGCGACATGGCGGCAATCGTGGCGGCGACGGCTTTGGCCTCGGCTAGCAGATCGGCGGCCGGCACTACCCGGGATACCAAGCCGCTGCGCTCGGCTTCGGCGGCGTCGATGCTGCGGCCGGTCAAAATGAGGTCCATAGCCTTGGCCTTGCCGATTGCCCTGGTCAACCGTTGCGAGCCACCCATGCCGGGCAGCACGCCTAGCTTGATCTCCGGCTGGCCGAACTTCGCGGTATCGGCAGCGATCAACAGGTCGCACATCATTGCCAGCTCGCAGCCACCGCCCAGCGCGTGTCCGGCCACCGCGGCGATGGTCGGGGTGCGGATCGCCGCCAGCTTGGCCCAGGGCGCGAAATAATCGCCGGCGAAAACGTCGGCGAAAGACAGGCCGGCCATCTCCTTAATATCTGCACCGGCGGCAAAGGCTTTAGCCGAGCCGGTGATGATGATCGCGCCAATACCGGGATCGGCATCGAATGCGGCGGCTGCGTCGGTGACATCCGCCATCATCGCGCTATTGAGGGCGTTGAGCGCCTGCGGCCGATTCAAGGTAATGAGGCCGACCCGCTGATCGCGTTCGACCAACACCGTTTCATAGGTCTGCTCGGTCACCGAAGTTCTCCTTCTGTCAGGGCGAGGTCGTCATCGACGGGAGCGAAATACGCGGCGACGTCGGCGGCGTTGACGTTAGTTAATGTCGCCGGCGACCAGCTGGGTCGACGATCCTTCTCGATCAGCTGGGCGCGGATACCTTCGACTAGATCGTGTGAGTACAGTGCTGCGCACGACACCCGATAATCCTGAATCAGAACGTCTTCGAGCGTATTCAGCGTGGCGGCTCGGCGAACAGCGTGCAAAGTCACTGATGTGGCGATGGGGGAGCGGGTAGCGATCAGATTGGCGGCATCGTGAGCCGGCTCGGCGCCCTGTTTCCTGAGGGCGCTGACAATATCGGCTACGGTGTCTGCGGCGTAGCAGTCATCGATCCAATCGTGTTGTGCAGCAAGGCTACTCGCTGGCGGTGCTACGGCGTAGCGGGCTAGGGTGTGGTCAATGCCGCGGCCACCGTGGGCAACAATTGTTTCGATGAACGCCGCAAGCTGTTCTTGGGGAACGTAGTGGTCGGCGAAACCCATGGCAATAGCGTCGGCTCCGGAAAATGGTGCTCCAGTGAGTGCCGCGTGCAGGCCCAGTGCCCCGGGGGTACGGGACAACAGGTAGGCGCCACCGACATCGGGGATGAACCCAATGCCCACTTCGGGCATCGCGACCTTCGACGTATCGGTGACCACTCGGGTGTTGGCATGCGCGGCAACACCGACACCACCACCCATCACAATGCCGTTCATCAGCGACACATACGGCTTGGGAAAGCGGCTGATCTGAGCGTTCAGCAGATACTCGGTACGCCAGAAGTGCCGCGCAGCCACTTTGTCGGCCCGGGCACTGTGATAGATCGCTACCACGTCACCGCCGGCGCATAATCCACGCTCGCCGGCTCCGGAGAGCACCACGGCACGCACCGTGTCGTCGTTTTCCCACCGCGCCAACGTCGTGCTCAGCATGTCCACCATGTTTTGGTTCAACGAGTTGATGGCCTGCGGGCGGTTCAGGGTCACTAAGCCGACGCCGTTGTCGACAACGGCTAGCACCTCATCGGATTCGCCTGTCACCGGTGCTTCCTCCCTTGTCTGTACGGCCTAGCCTGGACGAGCGCCTCGGCAAGTCTCGACCAGCAATGTAGAGGGTGAGCTGGGGGGCGATCTCCGCGGGCTGGACTTGCTCGGCGCCGCGACGCACCAGGCTAGCGATCACGCGCACAGCGGTGTCGGCGTGCCGAAGAGTGGCTTTGTTGGGAACCTGGCCGTGGTCATGCTCGTTGGTGATGTGTTCTCATAGCTGTACAGCAGCATCACGCCAGAAGAGAGGATCTGAGGTGCGGCAGACAAGCAACCCGGTATTTCGTTCCCTGCCTAAGCAGAAGGGCGGATACGCGCAGTTCGGCACGGGCCCGGCCGCATACCCGGGATATCAGATCGACCCGTATGCATCGGCGCCCTACCGCGAAGCCAAGGTCTCGCGCCCACTCACCATCGACGACGTTGTTACCAAAACCGGTTTGACGTTGGCGGTGCTCTCGGCGGTTGCCGTGGTGTCCTATTTCCTCGTTGCGGCGAACACGGCATTGGCGATGCCGTTTACTTTGCTGGGCGCCTTCGGTGGCTTGGCTTTGGTGCTGATCGGCACCTTCGGGCGCAAGCAGGACAACCCCGCGCTTGTGCTGAGTTATGCGGGGCTAGAGGGATTGTTCTTAGGTGCCATCTCGTTCGTTTTGGCCAACTTCACGGTTTCGTCTGCCAACGCTGGGATGCTCATCGGGGAGGCCATTTTGGGCACCCTCGGGGTTTTCGCCGGCATGCTGGTGGTCTACAAAACCGGGGCCATCCGAGTCACCCCCAAGTTCACCCGAATGCTGGTCGCCGGCATGTTTGGCGTGCTAGCCCTCATGATTGGCAATCTGGTGCTGGGTATGTTCGGTGTCGGACACGGCGCAGGTCTTGGCTTACGCAGTGGGGGACCGCTGGCGATCATCTTCTCGTTGGTCTGCATCGGCTTAGCGGCATTTAGCTTCCTCATTGACTTCGACGCGGCCGACCAGATGATCCGGGCTGGGGCGCCGGAGAAAGCCGCTTGGGGTATCGCTCTCGGACTGACCGTGACCTTGGTCTGGCTATACATCGAGATCCTGCGCTTGCTCAGTTACTTCCAGAACGACTGAGGTTGTTCCCAACCCGGCTTTTTTGGGGCAGTGTCTTACACTGCCCCAAAAAATCCTGACTGCCCCAAACCTCGGTTGAATGCGCCGGAACTCATACTGCCAATATTGGCCAGGCCCGAGTTAAGCGTGCCGGAGTTAAAAAAGCCGGCATTATACCCGCCGCCGTAGTTAAAGTTAAAGAGCCCCACATTGCCACTTCCGCTATTGCCGAAGCCGACCAAGCCGTAGCCGGTGCCGTGGTTGAAGAAGCCAACTACAGTGTTGCCGCTACCAAAGTTACCTACTCCAACCTGCGGGTTTCCGCTGCCAGCGTTGAAGAAGCCAACCGCGTAAGGGCCGGTGCCAAAGTTGAAAAAGCCGGAGTCATAGCCGATAGTACTGGCATTGAAAAAGCCGGAGTTGTCGTAGGAGCCGGTTGGTAGCAATGCGCTGGCAAAGCCGGAATTATCGTCTCCGGTGTTAAAGAAGCCTGAATTATTACTGCCGGAGTTGCCGTAGCCTGAGTTGCCGGTGTAACTGTTAATGCCGCCTATTCCGGTGTTGACATCGCCGGCATTCCAGAAACCGGTATTGGTATTACCCGAGTTTGCCCAACCGGTGTTGGTGCTGCCGGAGTTCCAGAAACCAGTATTCGATGTCCCGGAATTGCCGAAACCGGTGTTGCCCCCGCCGAGGGGGACGCCGCCCGAGTTTGCCCAACCGGTGTTGAAGTCACCCGAATTGCTGACTCCTACATTGTCCAAACCGGTGTTGAAATATCCCGCATTGGCGCTGCCTGAATTAAAGCTACCTGAGTTGGTTTCTCCGGCATTGAAGTTGCCCGAGTTGGCTACCCCGGTATTGCCCAGGCCGAGGTTCCTGAAGCCAGGGTTAAAAAAGCCGGTGTTGGTGTCTCCGGAGTTGAATCCGCCGGTATTCGTGCTGCCGGTGTTGAAGGAGCCGGTATTGACGTCACCGGAGTTGAATACGCCCCAGCTCTCCGTGCCAGTGTTAAACAATCCGGTGTTGCCGGTTCCGGTATTAAAGAAACCGATATTATTGGTTCCTGAATTGCCGAAGCCGATATTGCCGCTTCCCGAGTTCAAGCCGCCAAAACCAAACTGATTGTTACCGGTAAGTCCGATACCGATATTTCCGGTACCGGTGTTACCGAAGCCGATGTTATAACTTCCATCATTGCCGAAGCCCCAGTTGCCGATACCATTGTTGCCGAATCCGATATTCCAGCCGCTAATATTGGAGTTCAGGCCGCCAATGCCGATCTGATTATCGCCGATCAGTCCGATGCCGATGTTGTTGTTGCCGGAGTTGCCGAAGCCGATGTTTCCTGCGCCGACATTGCTCAGGCCAATATTGGAGTTGCCGCGGTTAGCGAGGCCGACGTTGTAACTGCCGTAGTTACCGGCCCCTACGTTGTCGTTGCCGTAGTTGCCGATTCCCAGCTGGCCGGGGTTGTTGCCGACGACGTTTCTATTGCCAAAACCAATATTTCCATCACCGCTATTGCCGCTACCGATATTGAGCGAGCCCCGGTTGCCGAAACCGAGACTGCCGAGGGTGAAGTTGCCGTTGTTCAGATTGCCGGCCCCGATGTTGTAGTTTCCGTAGTTGCCGCTGCCGATGTTGTTGTCGCCGGTGTTGCCGTTACCAATGTTCCCAGTGCCGATATTGCCGATGCCGAGATTCGGCAATACCTGCTCCCACGGTGTCAACTGGGCGATCGCCGCCGCGGCCCCGCCGTGATAGCCCGCCATCGCGGCGACATCCTGGATCCACATCTGCTCATATTGGGCTTCGGTGGCCGCGATCGCTGGGGCGTTGAATCCGAACGGATTCCCGCGCACCAACCCCGCCAGCAGCTCGCGATTTGCCGCCACCAGCGTGGGATGTAGGGTGGCTGCTCGAGCTGCTTCGAACATCGCGGCTAGTCCCCGGGCCTGCAATGCTGCGGTCTGGGCGTGGGCAGCGGCTTGCTGTAGCCAGCCGGTATACGGTGCAGCCGCATCCAGCATCGCCGTCGACGCCAGACCTTGCCATGGCCCGCTGGCCAGCCCCGATGTCAACGAAGAAAACGAGTCGGCTGCTGCGCTTAAATCACTGGCCAAGCCATCCCACGCTGCTGCCGCAGCTAAGATTGGACCTGATCCCGCGCCGGCAAACATCCGTGCCGAATTGATTTCTGGTGGCAACACCGGAAAATTCATTGCACCCTGCCGTGGATAGGGACCTACATCAGGGATGGGGAGGTTTTCCCAGTCTGGGTAGGTCGGTTCCTAGGCTGGCCCCACCACTGGACGATACAGACTGCCAGCAGCTTTACCTGGGGAATCGTGAATTCGATAGCGGGCGGTGTTAGGTCAAGCGCTCAAACACTATGGCCATTCCTTGGCCGCCACCCACGCACATGGTTTCCAGGCCAAACGTTTTGTCATAGGTTGCCAAGTTGTTGAGCAGCGTGGTGGCGATGCGTGCTCCGGTCATGCCGAATGGGTGACCGAGCGCAATCGCTCCGCCCGAGACGTTGAGCTTGTCTTCATCGATGCCCAGTTCGCGTGCGGAGCCAAGGACCTGCACGGCGAACGCTTCGTTAATCTCGAACAAGTCGATGTCATTGACCGACATACCGGCTTTGGTCAGTGCTTTCTTGGTCGCTTCAATAGGACCTAAGCCCATGATTTCCGGTGACATTGCACTGACGCCGGTGGCCACGATACGGGCCAGCGGGGTAAGACCGAGTTCTTTGGCTTTGGTGTCACTGGTGATGACCACAGCGGCTGCACCGTCGTTGAGCGGACAGGCATTGCCCGCGGTCACCGTGCCATTGGGCCGGAATACCGGTTTGAGTTCACTGATTTTTTCGTAGCTAGTACCGGGGCGGGGGCCGTCATCGGTACTCACTATGGTGCCGTCGGCAAGGGTAACCGGGGCGATCTCACGCTCGAAGAAACCACTGTTAATCGCCGCTTCGGCGCGGTTCTGGCTGCGTACGCCCCAGCGGTCTTGCTCTTCTCTGCTGATCCCAGTCAGCAAAGCAACATTCTCGGCGGTCTGGCCCATCGCGATGTAGACGTCGGGCAGTACGCCATCGGCGCGGGGATCGTGCCACTCCTGAGCACCCCCGGCCGCTGCGGCGGAACGTTGCTGTGCGGGGGCGAACAGCGGGTTATGGGTGTCTGGCCATGAGTCGGAGCTGCCTTTGCCGAATCGGGACACCGTCTCGACGCCGGCGGCAATAAACGCATCACCTTCACCGGCTTTGATCGCGTGGAAAGCCATTCGCATTGTTTGCAGCGACGAAGAGCAGTAGCGGTTGACCGTGGTGCCCGGCAGAAAGTCATAACCGAGGGTTACGGCGACGATGCGGCCGATGTTGAAACCGGATTCACCGCCAGGAAGACCGCAGCCCATGAGCACGTCGTCAATTTGGTGAGGATTGAGGGCGGGCACTTTATCGAGTGCGGCGCGCACCATCTGTGCGGCCAGGTCATCTGGGCGCATGCTGACCAGTGACCCCTTGCCGGCACGGCCAATCGGTGAGCGGGCAGTGGAGACGATCACGGCTTCTGGCATGTGGGCTCCCTCGGTATGGATGTCGTAGCCGAATTGCCACGCTTGCCTGCACGGGTCCGCCTGGCTAGGACAAACCTAATCGTTAACCACCATGCGGTGTGCTGACGGGGCGTCCACCCGTGTTGTCTGCTTTCTCAACGTGGCCCGCAATGCCGGTAATAGTAAGTGGGCAGCGAGCGCATATCCGGCAGCCGAAGGGTGGTAACGGTCCTCGGCGAACAGTAGCTCGGGTGCGTGGCGAAACTCCGCTACGAGCAGGTCAGCCAGCGGTACGGGGACACCGCCGGCGTGTGTGACCGCGGCGATCTGGGCGCGGGCAAGCCGTAAGCTGCGGCTGCGTGCGGCCCAGCGCAGTGGTTGCGGTATCGCGGTGACCGCCCCGAAATCTGGGCAAGTCCCGACAATCACCACCGCGCCACTCGCGCGAAGCCGGCTTACGGCCGCACCAAGACGCTGCGCCGCCGGGCCGATCCCGCTGAGCGACGTAACGTCATTAGCGCCGATCATGATCACCGCAGCGTCCGGTGGCGGGCCGGCGACAAACATGGCATCGACTTGGCCGGAAAGGCCTTGGGAAGTGGCGCCTACTAGTGCTTTAGTGCTTAAGCGGAGGCGTTTACCGCTGTCCTGGGCTAGGCCTCGAGCGAGGAGTGCACCGGGCACTTCATCGGCGCTGCTACAGCCGTATCCGGCTGCGGTGGAGTCGCCGAACATCATCAGGTGCAGATCAACTGGTGTGCCGTGCTGCCACCGTTGGGCGGGTCCGCCCCCCGGCGTATACACGCCGTCAGCGTGCGGTGGATGAGCCCATGGCTTGGGGATAACGCGGCGTACGTGGGCGGCTTGACCGGCCAATAAGTTGCGTGCGCCCACGTAAGCAGTACCTGTTGAGGCGACTGCCCCTACTGCGATCAGTGCCAGTGCTGAATTCCGTGGTGCGCGGATGCCCACCCCGCTAGTTTAAGGCGGTTATTGGCCGCAGAGGTGCTAGTTGGCTGTGATTACGGAGCGGATCAGGGCTGGTACCGAATCGGCTTCTTTCTGCCGGGAAACCGGCACGGAACTTGTGCACAGGTGCCAAACTAAATCGCATCGCGAAGTTGGCGCAGTGTCTGGGATAGCTGTTCGCATATCGGGAACGAGCATTTCGGGTGTTTCGCTATTTCGTCGAGATGAGCGACCCACTACAACGGCGTAGAAAGCGTTGGGCATGACTGCATTCGACACGGTATCTGGCTCGTGCCGGGGTGGCGGGCATAGGAAGTGTGCCACGAATGTATACCGGTCGCGTCGGTTTCCCGCCAGCGATGGTGTTCCGGTTGAGGTTGTTGAGACTGGCCCGAGTTTGCCGGCTCGATTGGTGTGGTTGGCCACGCGGTTGACTATTCGACCCGCGCTGGCGATCGGCAGTCACCTCCCGCATCTGCCTTGGCCGTTTGGTCTGGTCGACACGGTGTGCCGGGCATTAATCCCGCCGCCCAATGTTGTCCGGGCAACTGTGCAGCTGCCTCAGGCCCGCGCGTTGCTGGTCCGTGCTCCGGGGGTATTGCCCGCCGATGGCACCCGGCGAGTAGTGCTGTACTTACACGGCGGTGCTTTCTTGACCTGCGGCGTGAACTCACACAGCGGGATAGTTAACGCCATGTCGTCATATGCCGATTCGCCCGTGTTGGTGGTCGACTATCGGCTGATCCCCAAGCATTCGGTGGGGATTGCCCTTGACGACTGCTATGACGGCTACCGCTGGTTACGGGACCGTGGTTATCAACCGGATCAGATTGTTGTGGCAGGTGACTCCGCGGGTGGCTACCTGGCCTTGGCGCTGGCCCAACGACTGCAGCAGGAAGGTGAGGAGCCAGCAGCTTTGGTGGCCATCTCACCGCTGATGCAGCTGGCGAAGGAGCCTAAACAAGCCCATCCCAACCTCAAAGTTGATGCCATGTTTCCGGCGAAGGCGTTCGATGCGCTGGTCGCGTTGGTTGCCCGGGCCGCTGCCAAGCACACGATTGACGGCCAACCCGAACCGCTCTACGAGCCGTTGGATCATGTGCAGCCGAACTTGCCGCGGACGCTCATTCACGTCTCCGGATCTGAGGTACTGCTGCACGATGCTCGGCTGGCTGCCAGCAAGCTCGCTGAGGTTGGTGTGCCGACTGAGGTGCGGATCTGGCCTGGCCAGATCCATGATTTTCAGCTCGCTGCACCGCTGATACCCGAAGCGACTCGATCGCTACGGCAGATCGGTGAGTACATCCGCGAGGCTACCGGCTAGCCGTCCCGGATATCTGGCCTGCCGTGCTGCCTGCCACGATGAACGCATGCGGATTGCGCGCCACATCAGCGAACTCATTGGACATACCCCACTAGTTCAGCTGAACTCTGTTGTTCCGGCCCATGCCGGCAGGGTGGTGGCCAAGGTTGAGTACCTCAATCCCGGGGGCAGCGCCAAGGACCGGATCGCGATCAAGATGATTGATGCCGCTGAGGCTAGTGGGCAACTGAAACCCGGGGGCACCATCGTTGAGCCTACCTCGGGAAACACCGGTGTCGGGCTGGCTTTAGTTGCCCAGCGTAGGGGCTACAAGTCAATTTTTGTGTGCCCCGACAAGGTCAGCGAAGATAAGCAGAACGTCTTGCGTGCATACGGCGCCGAAGTGGTGGTGTGTCCCACCGCGGTGCCACCCGATCATCCGGACAGCTATTACAGCGTGTCCAACCGGCTCGTCACCGAGATCGATGGTGCTTGGAAACCGGATCAGTATGCCAACCTCAATAACCCGGCGAGTCACTACCAGAGCACCGGTCCTGAGATATGGGCGGATACCGACGGGGCAATCACCCATTTCGTGGCCGGTGTGGGTACCGGCGGCACCATCACCGGTGTCGGCCGCTACCTCAAGGAAGTTTCCGGGAGCCGGCCGCAAGGACCGGTGCGCATTGTCGGCGCCGACCCGGAAGGATCGGTCTACTCCGGTGGCAGTGGTCGGCCCTATCTGGTTGAGGGTGTCGGCGAGGATTTTTGGCCCGCAGCCTACGACCCCGGGGTAGTCGATGAGGTGATCGCGGTATCAGATTCCGATTCGTTCAATATGACCAGGCGGCTGGCCCGGGAGGAAGCCATGCTGGTTGGCGGGTCGTGTGGGATGGCGGTGGTGGCCGCAGCGAAACTGGCCGAGCAGGCCGGGCCTGATGCGTTGATTGTTGTTCTGCTGCCCGACGGAGGCCGTGGCTACATGTCGAAGATCTTCAACGACACCTGGATGTCGTCATACGGGTTTTTGCGTAGCCGACTGGACGGGTCAACTGAACAGCCCACCGTGGGCGATGTGCTTCGCGGCAAATCGGGTGTGCTGCCCAACCTGGTTCACACCCATCCGACCGAAACGGTGCGTGATGCGATCGGCATACTGCGTGAATACGGGGTGTCGCAGATGCCGGTGGTCGGTGCTGAACCGCCGGTCATGGCGGGTGAGGTTGCCGGCAGTGTTTCCGAGCGTGAGCTTCTTTCGGCGGTCTTTGAGGGCCGGGCAAAGTTGGCTGATGCGGTCGCACTGCACATGAGTCCGCCGCTGCCGATTATTGGGGCCGGGGAGTTGGTGGGTGCGGCCGCCAAGGCGTTGCGTGATTGGGACGCCTTAATGGTGGTCGAGGAAGGTAAACCGGCCGGGGTGATCACCCGGTATGACCTGTTGGGCTTTCTGTCTGGGGTACCTGCTCATCAGTAACTGGGCACACCGAGCAGCAGGGGCACAGGGTGATGTCGTTTTAGTCCCCGGCGATGTTCGGGGCCCGGCTTCTCGGATACTGTTATGCGGCCGAGTTCAACGTTGTGAGTGGGCGTGACTGGAAGGGTATCCATGACCGATCAACCGTATTCACCGTCCGGCGATGCTAATTTGCCGTCTTCAACTCCGCCGCCCCCGCCGGGTGGCTACCCGCCACCGCCTCCGCCTTCGGGTGGGTACGTGCCGCCGCCGCCGGGCCCGGCGATTCGGCAACTGCCGAAGGAAGCCTATGTATCGTGGTTCACCCGGGTGTTGGCAGCCCTGATCGACTGGATTCCAGCGGCCATCGTGATCGGGATCGGTGCGGTGGTCCAGGCCAGCACCATGGATGAGACGTGCGTCACGGATATCACGCAGGTCTACGTCAACCAAGTTTGCGCTACCCAGCCTTCTGGGATAGGCCAGGCGGCATTCTGGTTAGCCTGGCTGGTCGGGATGGCTTACCTGGTCTGGAATGTGGGCTACCGCCAAGGAACTACCGGCTCGAGTATCGGCAAGTCGGCGTTGAAGTTCAAGGTGGTCAGCGAGAGTACCGGGCAACCGATCGGTTTCGGTATGTCGCTGGTGCGTCAGCTTGCCCACATTATCGATTCGATTATCTGCTACATCGGGTACTTGTTTCCGCTGTGGGACGCCAAGCGGCAAACCCTGGCCGACAAAATGATGACCACAGTCTGCATACCGGTCTGATCTCGGCAAACGTGTCGATCGGCTGATCTGCGATGAGTGAACGTGGTTCGGTATCTAGGGGTTTGGCTACTCGGGCTATTCATACTGGATACATACCGGATTTAGCTACTGGCGCGGTTAACCCGCCGATTTATGCCAGTAGCACGTTTGCCCAAGACGGTGTCGGCGGTTTGCGGGGTGGGTTCGAGTACGCCCGTACCGCCAATCCGACTCGAGCCGCACTCGAGGCCGCGCTGGCCGTGGTCGAAGGGGGCAGCTTCTGCCGGGCTTTCGGTTCGGGAATGGCTGCTAGTGATTGCGCGTTGCGGGCTTTGCTGGGGCCAGGCGACCATGTGGTCATCCCTAACGATGCCTATGGTGGGACGTTCCGGCTGATCGACAAGGTGTTTACCCGCTGGAATATTCGGTACACGCCGGTAGCGCTGGCTGATCTGGACGCGGTCCGGGCCGCGATCACACCGCAGACTCGGCTGGTGTGGCTGGAAACCCCTACCAATCCACTGCTGTCAATCGCCGACATTGCCGAGATTGCTCAACTCGTCCAGCAATACGCTGAAAAGAACACAAAAGTGTTGGTGGACAATACCTTTGCCTCACCCGCGCTGCAGCAACCGCTGAGTTTGGGAGCAGATGTTGTGCTGCATTCCACCACTAAATACATCGGTGGTCACTCCGACGTGGTGGGCGGCGCGTTGGTGACCAACGATGAAGAACTCGACGCTGCTTTCGGCTTTATGCAAAACGGTGCGGGTGCCATCCCGGGTCCATTCGATGCCTATCTGACCATGCGCGGTCTTAAGACGCTGGTGCTGCGGATGCAGCGGCATTGCGAAAATGCTTCCGCGGTAGCCCAATTCCTCGCCGAGCATCCTGCGGTTAGTACGGTGCTGTATCCGGGCCTGCCGCATCATCGGGGACATCGGGTTGCGGCCCGGCAGATGAGCGGTTTTGGCGGCATGGTTTCGCTACGTATGCGTGCTGGGCGGCAGGCTGCTCGGGATCTGTGTGCGCACACCAGGCTTTTCGTTTTGGCGGAGTCGCTGGGCGGGGTGGAGTCGTTGATCGAGTACCCGGCCGCCATGACGCACGCCTCGACTGTGGGATCCCCACTGGAAGTGCCGGACGATCTAGTGCGGCTCTCGGTCGGCATCGAAGACATTGCCGACCTGCTGGATGATCTCCAGCAAGCCCTCGAAGCTTGTTAAGGGTGGTAGGGCTCCGCGCTGACCAACGTCACCTCGATGGTGCTGCCATTAGGCACGATATAGCTGCGCGTCTCGCCCACCTTAGCGTCGATCAAAGCGCCACCGAGCGGTGAGTTCGGTGAATACACCTCGAGTGTGCCGTTGCGGATCCCTTCCTGGCGGGTGGCGATGAGGAAGGTCTCGGTGTCTGAGGTGTCGCCGTTGTAATAGACCTTGACCACCGAACCGGGAAGTGCCACACCGGACTGTTTAGGCGCCTCGCCGACTTTGGCGTTGTTCAGCAAGTCCTGTAGCTGACGGATCCGGGCCTCCTGCTGGCCCTGTTCCTCGCGGGCGGCGTGGTATCCACCGTTCTCCCGAAGATCGCCTTCCTCGCGGCGGTCATTGATCTCCGCGGCGATAATCGGACGGTTCGCGATCAACTGGTCAAGTTCAGCTTTAAGCCGATCATGAGACTCCTGTGTCAACCAGGTCACGTGAGTGTCCGTCATCGCGTTGCGCTCCCTCAATAGTGGACCCGGCGCTAGGTCTGTGCCGATATCGCCGCTAATGCAGTAATACACGGTCCCTTCCGGAACCGTGCATTTGCTTTATGGTACCACCACGGAAAAACTCTTCTCGAAAGGCGACGAGCAGACGGGGGGAATGTGAACAGATTGCGGCTGATGGCTGTGCACGCCCACCCGGACGATGAGTCCAGTAAAGGTGCGGCCACGCTGGCCCGCTACGCCGACGAAGGCCATCAGGTGCTCGTCGTGACACTAACCGGCGGCGAGCGTGGTGAGGTCCTCAATCCCGCGATGGATCTGCCTGAGGTGCATGGACGCATCGCTGCCCTTCGTCGAGACGAGATGGCTAAAGCGGCGCAGATCCTTGGCGTGGAACACATTTGGCTGGGTTTCGTCGATTCCGGGTTGCCTATGGGTGACCCCCTGCCGCCGCTGCCGGAAGGGTGTTTTGCCCTGGTGCCGTTGGAGGAGTCCACCGAAGCGTTGGTGCGCGTTATTCGCCAGTTCCGGCCGCATGTCATGACTGCCTACGACGAGAGTGGCGGCTACCCGCATCCGGACCACATTCGCTGCCATCAGGTCGCGATTGCGGCCTACGAGGCGGCTGGTGATCACTGTCGATTTCCGGGCACTGGCGAGCCGTGGACAGTATCTAAGCTGTATTACAACCACGGTTTTCCGCAAGAGCGGCTGCGATTACTGCAAGACGAATTCGCCAAGCACGGCCAGACCGGTCCCTTCGCTGAGTGGTTGGCGCATTGGGACCCTGACCACGACGCTTACGCTAGCCGGGTGACGACCCGAGTGGAGTGTTCTGCATATTTCGATCGGCGTGACGATGCGCTTCGCGCCCACGCCACCCAGATCGATCCCACCGGCTTCTTCTTTGCCGCGCCGCTCGCATGGCAGCAAAGGCTTTGGCCTACTGAAGAATTCGAGTTAGCGCGCTCACGTGTGCCGGTCAGTCTGCCGGAGGTCGATCTGTTCGCCGGGATCGAGTCTGAGTCATGAAGCCAGTTTTTCTTCCGATGATGCATATTCTGGCGGACGGCACGCCGCGCAATCCTGGCCCCGATTTCGGCAAGGCTAGTCCGGCGGGGCTGCTGATGATTGTGTTGCTGCTGCTTGCCGTGGTGTTTTTGGTGCGTTCGATGAATCGTCAGCTCAAGAAGGTGCCCACGTCATTTGACGCTGATCACCGCGGAGCGGATCAACCTGCGGTGCCGGCTTTGGGGGCCACCGGGTTGGCGCTGGCGACCAGTCCCTATCTGCGTCAACATGCCGGCAACCCGGTGCATTGGCAGCCGTGGTCAGCGCAGGCCTTGGCTGAAGCGGCGGCCCGCGATGTGCCGATTCTGTTGTCGATCGGGTATGCGGCGTGCCACTGGTGTCATGTGATGGCGCATGAGTCGTTCGAGGACGACGACGTAGCTGCGGCAATGAACGCGGGCTTTGTCTGTATCAAGGTCGACCGTGAAGAACGCCCCGATATTGACGCCATCTACATGACCGCCACGGTAGCCCTTACCGGCCAGGGCGGCTGGCCGATGACCTGCTTTTTAACACCGGACGGCCGCCCTTTCTTCTGCGGCACTTATTATCCGAAAGAGCAATTCCAGCAAGTCCTTTCCGCTGTCACCGCAGCCTGGCAAGACCGTCGTGATGAGGTTGAAGAGACCGCTGGCCGGATCACCGGCGAACTGCAGGCGATGACTGGGGAGTTCCCCGCCATCAGAGCCGGTGACGGTGTGCAGGTCGAGCTCTGCGATCGGGCCGTGGCGACCGTGCTGCGGGAGCGGGACACCGTCCATGGTGGTTTCGGCCGAGCACCCAAAGTTCCGCCGTCAGCCCTGTTAGAAGCGCTCTTGCGGAATTATGAGCGCACCGGATCGCCGGAGGTGCTAGCGGCGGTCACCGATACCTGCACCGCGATGGCCCGGGGTGGGCTCTATGACCAGTTAGCCGGCGGCTTCGCGCGTTACAGCGTGGACAACGCTTGGGTGGTACCGCATTTCGAGAAGATGTTGTATGACAACGCGCTGTTGCTACGGGTTTATGCGCATTGGGCTCGCCGCACGGGAGATCGGTTCGCGCACCGGATTGCCCAACAGACCGCACGGTTCTTGCTCGATGAGTTGGCTGACGGGGACTTGTTCACCTCGTCGCTGGATGCTGATGCCGCCGGGTGTGAGGGGTCAACCTATGTCTGGACCCCCGAGCAGCTCAACGAGGTACTCGGAGCTAGCGATGGCTATTGGGCTGCAAGTGTTTTCGCTGTAACGGCGGCCGGAAACTTCGAAGCTGGGGCGTCGGTGTTGCAGCTGCCAACCGATCCTGATGACCTGGAGCGGCTAGACCTGGTACGGGCAACGTTGCTGGCGAGTCGCCGCAAGCGAGCGCAGCCCGACCGAGATGACAAGGTGGTCACCGCCTGGAACGGATTGGCTATCACCGCATTGGCCGAGGCCGGTGTCGCGTTGGCCGATCCGGACTTGGTATCGGCCGCCCAACGGTGTGCTAGCGCGTTGCTGCCCTTGCATCTGGTAGCTGGCCGGCTGCGTCGGGCTAGTTTAGGGGGCCGCGTCGGCGATAGCGATGCGGTGCTCGACGACTATGCCATGCTGGCCACCGGCTTGCTGACGCTGTATCAGCTTGATGGTCAGCAGAGTTGGTTAGCGGCAGCCGTCCAGCTGCTGGACGCCGCGTTGACGCACTTCGCCGATCCTGACCGGGCTGGCCGCTGGTTTGACAGCGCGCATGACGCCGAGAAGTTAATCCTGCGGCCTGGCGATCCGTTGGATGGGGCAACACCGTCGGGGGCCGCGGCGATTACCGAGGCATTGCTGATCGCGGCGCATGTGATTGGCGGTGGTCGGGTCGATCAATATCGACAGGCGGCGCTTGATGCGCTGATCGCGCATTCCTCGCTGGTGGCACGTGCACCACGATCGGCGGGGCATTGGCTGGCGGTTGCTGAAGCGGCTGTCCGTGGGCCGTTGCAGATTGCGGTGGCCGGTGACCCGGCACGGTCCACCTTGTTAGCTGATGCGCGGAGGTTGGCTCCGGGCGGGGCGATCATTATGGGCGGCCAAGCCGAGTCCTGCGAGCTGTTGATGGGTCGAGACGTGGTGGCTGGATCCGATGCCGCCTACATTTGCCGTGGCCGAGTCTGCGATCTTCCGGTGCTTACCGCCGCAGAGTTGGCTGCTGTTTTAGCGGTTCCCGAAATGGGCGAGTTGCCCCGCTAAACTGGGCTGGCCACGTAAAAGACCGCGAACCACATGGCGATGTAGTGGCAGATCGCCGCGACTGCGGTAAAGCCATGGAAGAACTCGTGATAGCCGAATGTCGACGGCCACGGGTCGGGCCAGCGTAATCCATAGAGCACGCCGCCGATGCTGTACAAAGCGCCGCCGACAGC
>JAIENC010000144.1 GCA_019751635.1 Mycobacteriaceae bacterium | reverse complement strand
GATGCCGGTGCAGTGCAGCAGTACGACGATCATTGCGGCCCCAACTATGGTGGCTGAGCCGCGCTCATCGCGGTAATTCTGCCGCTGAAACGCCTTGGGCGCCAATGCTCAACCTCGGTAATAGTTTGGAACGGGCGATGACCGTAGCGATAACCAACTCGTGGTCTTGACGCACCTGTACCTGGGCGCCGCTAGGGGCGATACGCAGGGCAACCGCGATGGCAGAGCGCTCGTCGCCGCGCGCCGCCAGTCGGGCAGCTTCACGGGCTGCGTCGATGCAACGCACCTGCATAGACACCGCGGTAACGCCGCCCAGACCCAACACTGATATCACCATCAGCGCAGCAATTGCCAATGCTGCTTCGACAGTGCTTGCGCCGTAATCGCTACCTACACTCTGGTGTTGAGTGCGCGGCCGATGATGTGCGACAGCGCCGTCGAGATGGAATCGCCTGTGACGACGGTGTACAGGATCGCGCCGAAAGCTGCGGCCGCGATTGTGCCAATGGCGTACTCCACCGTGGACATGCCTGATTCGTCGGAACCAAACTTCGCTAAACGCACGGCTAGTGTATGAAACATGTTGAACACCAGTATTTTCCCCTCCGTTGTGATTCAGCGTTATTGATTCTTCGGTCACCTCAGGGTGTTTTTGCTTCCGCCCAGCAAGCCGCGTCATAACAAGCCTGACTGCAACACGGTATGAGCCAGTCCGGCCACCACCGGAACAATGCCCAAACACACAAAGGCGGGGAGAAAGCACAGTCCGAGAGGACCGGCAATCAATACGGTTGCCCGTTCGGCGGCTGCAGTCGCGCACTGTGCGGCATCAGATCGGGACTGAGTAGCAAGTTCGGCGACACCGTCGGCCAGTGCCGCACCTGACGATGCTGACCGCCGCGCCAAGCGCAACAGCGCATCGCTATGCGGGTCAGCTGAGCTGACCGGCTGATCCGGTGATGCCGACCACGCGATCGCGGGGTCGGCACCTAAAGTCAGCAAATCCGCGGCTCGGCGCAGCACGCGAGACAGCTGCGGTGGAGCAAAGGGAGCGGTTGCTGCCGCTGCATTGGATACCGCCATGCCGGCTCTGAGACATACGGCTAGCACGTCCAGGCTTGACGCGATAGCTAGTGGGTCTGCTGCCACTGGCGGTCGAGGTGGAAGTTGCCGGGCGTGACCGGCAAGACCGGCACGAGCCCGCGCCAGTAGTGGGCCAGGAGCGGTCCATAATGCTGCGGCCAACAACACGGCAGCGAAATTCATGTCATCAACCGATCGGTAATCCGGTCACACCAGAGCAGCCCGCCGCATGCCAGGGTCACTCCGACTAGTAGCAGCCAACCACCTGTGTGTTCGTTAAGCAGGAAACGCAAGGGGTTTGCCCCGATCAGTTGGCCTAGCAGTATGCCCAGCAACGGGAGGCCGGCCAGTATGGTTGCGGTAGCCCGGGCGCCAGCTGTTGCCGCTGCGACACGTCCAGAGAACCGTTGGCGCTCAACGATGTCGCGTTGGGCGGCTCGCATCAGGGTAGCCATGGCCAAGCCGTGGTCACTGGCCAGTTGCCAACACACCGCTAGTCGATGCCACTGTGCGGGATGGGCTGAGGATGCGGCCACTGTGCGTAGGCCAGTGCTGACATCAGCGCCCAGTCTGGCCCGCGCCGCGACCGCGTGGAAGGAAGTTCCCACCGGTTCGCCGGCTTCGTCGGCCGCGGTGCAGAACGCGTGTACTGGATGAGCCCCCACCTGCAGTTCGCCAACCAATACGTCAAGTGCTGTTTCAAGCGTTCGGCTTTCCGCTATGCCGCTGCGGTGTCGCCGTCGCCGTCGGTAGCGCAGGTTTGCGGTAGCGCCCAGCATCGCAGTGGTAAGCACGATGGGGAGTGGAAGCAATGCTGTGGCGCCCCCGGCTAGACACCCAACCATGCCTTTCATCCAGCGGGTCTGCTTGCGGGGCACCCGCCACGTGGTGGCCGCGGCTTCGCTGCGGAAGGTAAGTCTACGAAGCGGGGATGTCGAAAATAGTGTTATTGCCAGTGATAAAGCAAGTACGGCAACGGTATTCATGCCGGAACCCGGGTTCTGAGCAGGCGGTGCAGCTCATCGGCGTCGTCGGTCATTCCGCGATCCGCACGCCACACCGTAACTGTGCGGACCCACCCAGGATCCGTTTGGCGCAGCACGGCAATTTCGTTGAGTTGGCGTCTGCCTTGGCGATCACGAGCAACATGCAGAAGCACTTGTACCGCCGCGGCAAGTTGACTGTGTAGCGCCGCACGGTCGAGGCCGCCCACCGCCCCTAGCGCCTCCAGTCGGGCCGGAACCTCGCTGGGCGTATTGGCATGTATGGTTCCTGCTCCGCCCTCATGGCCAGTGTTGAGTGCAGCTAACAAATCAACCACTTCGGCGCCCCTTACCTCGCCGACGACAATCCGGTCTGGCCGCATTCGCAGGGCTTGGCGAACCAGTTGGCGTATCGTCACCGCACCTACTCCTTCTACGTTGGCGCACCGTGCGACCAGCTTGACCAGATGCGGATGCCGGGGTGCCAATTCGGCGGCGTCTTCGATGCAGATAACCCGTTCAGCGGGTGAAACTGCGCCCAACATCGCCGCAAGCAAGGTAGTTTTACCGGCCCCGGTGCCACCGCATACCAAAAATGCCAGCCGTGCGGTGATGATGTCCGTAAGCAGCATCGCGGCCTGCGGCGCGATTGCGCCCATGGCCGTCAACGCGGCCAAGTCCTCGGTGGCCGGTCGCAGTACCCGCAACGATAAACACGTACCGGCGGCGGCGACAGGTGGCAGCACGGCGTGCAGCCGCACGGTGAACTCTTGGTTGCCAGTTCCCGCTAGTTGGCCGTCAACCCAGGGCTGGGCGTCGTCGAGACGGCGACCCGCTACCAACGCCAGCCGTTGCGCTAAGCGCCGCACGGCGGCTTCGTCAGCAAACTGAATAGGGCTGCGTTGTAATCCATTTCCATCGTCCACCCACACCGAGTCGGGGGCAATGACCAGCACATCAGTGGTTCCTGCAGCGCGCAGTAGCGGTTCGAGGATGCCGACGCCAGTCAGCTCGGTCTGCAAAACTCGAAGATTAGCCAAAACCTCGGTGTCGCCGAGGATTCCACCGGACTCGGCCCGAATCGCGTCGGCTACCACCTTGGGTCGTAGCGGGGCTGCTTGGCTGACAAGGCGTTCCCGCACCCGTTCGATCAGCGAATCATTCACGCCGCCCGCCTACTTTTCCTTCTGAGCTCAGGGTTTGTGGACAAGACGGCGAGAACGTGACGCGCGGCAGCCGCTAATGCTGATCGTCGGCCCAAGCGTAAACCCCCATGTTCTAGCAGCACCGCAAGTCGAGGCTCGGCTCGCATTGACGCCACAAGCGGCACTCCGGCTACTTGCGCAATCTCGGCTGCTCGCAGGCCTCCCGGCGCTGGACCTCGCACAACCATGCCGAGGTTGGGATTAATTGTGGCGAGCACCGGCGCGATTGCCGCGGTCGCCGCACATGCCCGTACCTGACATGGACTTACTACAACGACCAGATCTGCGCCTTGCAACGCGGCATGGGTGGCATCGGTCAAACGGCGAGGAAGATCGCACACTACCGTTGCGCCGCCGCGGCGGCCGGCATCGATGAGGGAGTCCACGGGCCCGGCGTCTAATTCATAGCTATGTCGGCTGCCGGAGAGCACTCGTATCCCACGGTGTTGTGGCAGAGCCTCCTGCACGGCTGACCAGCTCAATCGGCCGCCCCGCAACGTCAAGTCTGGCCAGCGCAGGCCTGATGCATTTTCGCCGCCGAGCAGCAAGTCAATGCCGCCGCTCCAGGGATCGAGGTCGATGAGCAGGGGATCAGCGGCAGCCTGGGCTAAGGCAGCCGCGAACAACGACGCGCCTGCCCCACCACAACCTCCAATGACGGCCACAACGTCACCGCAGGAACGCTCCTGGAGCGCTGACTCGGCAGCATCGGCCAATTCGGCAATCAGCTCCTGCTCTTGGTGAGGAAGCTGCAGAACATGTTGGGCGCCAACCGCAATGGCGGCCGCCCAGGTAGTTGTTGCTATCTGGGCGGAAGCCAACACCGTGACATGGGCTCGGCGCGGTAGTGCACGTTGTGCGCACCAGTTGGCGGCCGACTCGTCGAGCAGGACAGCGGTTGCCGCTAACCATGCTTTCCTATTCGCCCCGGGCTTTCCCAGCGCCCCTAGCCCGGCATACACCACACGCTCTCCGGCCGCGGCGGTCACCCGGTCTACTTCGGCGCGCAATTCCGGATCGGCCAGCACGGCCAGTACCCCGCCTGCGGATCCGCGGCTAGAGCGGAGGCGGGTCGGAGTAGTGGAACGAGTAAGGGGCACTCATCTACCGTGCGCGGTGCCGCTGCTAGATGCGAGTTGGCAAGGTGCGATTTGTGGATATAGGGGTATCTGTGGATACACTCGTGGCAGTGTTTCCGACGTGGTGCACGACGACAGCTGACTTCGAGTATTTTTCCCCACAAAAGGGACGACCCCCGCCAGGGGGGGAGGAGGCGAGGGTCGTCGTGTATCAGCCCCGGGGGGTCGGGCTGATACACCCTCGGTCGAGACCGAGTGATGCTTACTATACACACGTTAGTACGGCGCGGGGCAAGTATCGATTAGGAAACCAATCAGCCTACTCCTGGTTATCAAAGGCGCCATTTTACGGCTCTGACCAGCTGTTATAAGCCCGCTGCGCCCGGCTTCGCCGGGCTGGCGATCCTCACTAGGCCAGATGGTTCGGACCCGCTGCGCCCGGCTTCGCCGGGCTGGCGATCCTCACTAGGCTGAGGGGGTGAGTGTTCCTGAGTCGGCCGCCGAGCAGCAGAGCGCGCCGGAACATCCCGTCCCCCTGCGCACGGCTGCTTTTTTTGATCTAGACAAAACCATTATCGCCAAGTCCAGCGCCTTGGCTTTCAGTAAACCTTTCTTCGCCCAAGGGTTGCTGAACCGGCGTGCCGTGCTCAAATCCAGTTACGCCCAGTTCATTTACCTGCTATCCGGTGCTGATCACGATCAGATGGATCGCATGCGTATCCACTTGACCAACATGTGTGCGGGTTGGGATGTCGCGCAGGTTCGGTCGATCGTCAACGAAACTCTGCACGACGTCGTGACCCCCTTGGTTTTCGCGGAAGCCGCAGATCTGATTGCCAGCCACAAGTTATGTGGCCGGGATGTTGTGGTGGTATCAGCGTCCGGGGAGGAGATCGTGGCGCCGATCGCTCGCGCGTTAGGGGCTACCCACGCGATGGCCACGCGCATGGTTGTTGAGGACGGCAAATACACCGGCGACGTTGCGTTTTACTGCTACGGGAAAGGCAAAGTGGAAGCGATCCACGCGCTGGCCGCTCGGGAGGGTTATCCCCTGGAACATTGTTACGCCTACTCCGATTCGATCACTGACATGCCTATGCTGGAGGCTGTCGGTCACCCGACTGTGGTGAACCCCGATCGAGGCTTACGCAAAATAGCGGTCAATCGGGGTTGGCCGGTGCTGACCTTCACCCGGCCGGTTTCGCTGCGGGACCGCCTCTTGGCGCCGTCGGGAACCACCGTGGCCGCTACCGCTGCGGCCGGACTCAGTGCACTGGCTGCTGGTGCGGTCGTCTATGCGCTGCTTCGGCGTTTTGCGTAATGGGTTCAACAGCTAGCAAATTTTTTCTTCTCCATGATCTCAGGTCGATTCCCTCCTGTTCTGCGCTTTTCGCACCCGTTCGCTTTTTTCTGAGAATGGGCCTTGCTGTGTTAGCGGTCACGTAGTACAAAGGAAACACGGAAGCTCGGTGAGGCCAAGGTCGATCCGGAAGAGAAGGTTCGCTCTCCCGATCCGAGCACCTAGCACGGAACCCGGTACCCACGCGGAGTTACAGCCGCGATAAAGGCAGAAGTGTTGCGGGCCTGCGTAATTGGGAATAGCAGACGGTTTTAATAGCCCTTTGGGTGGGGTGATAAGCCGAATGCATCACAAGATCGCCGAGGCCACCCACGCAGCCATATGGTGCACGCTTGGTAGCCGGGTTCTGTGTTAGCGGGCGGCGAACCGGATTGACGGTTCGCCGCCCGTTTTATCGAAGTATTGAGCAGGGGCCGGGCATTTTTCACCCACCCTCTATAAGGTGGGTAGTTACCGTTTTGGCAAAGAGTCGGCAATAGACAGAGCTTCTTGGGCGCCGGCTTGCATTGCACGACAACACAGCACTATCCAGGCCGCCACGCCTTCGGGTGTCCCGGTAGCTAAACCCTGTGCAGCGTTGCGATACTCGCCTGCTCGCCGCATCCAACTGACTTCTGGTACGCCCAATCCATGGGGGTCGAGCCCACTAGCGATTGTTACCAGTCGCGACACCGAACGGGCCACCACACCGTCTGCGCTTCCGAACGGTCGCAGGATCAAGATCTCGCCATGGGCGATCGCGGCAACCACCGGCGCCGGCGCCTGTGTGCCGTCGAGCACCAGCTTGGCCAGAAGTGCGAGTCGGTGGCCAACCTCACCGTCGATGCGGGGGCGGCCCAACTGCTCATCGGACACCAGGCCGGTAGCGGCCAGTGTGTGCAGCCGCGCCAGTGCCTGCAGCGGCGCTCGTCGCCAGGCCGAGACCAGGTTGGTGTCGCCCCCCTCTAATGCCTGCGCTACGCGTAGCGCGCCGGCGAAAATCGGTTCTCCAGAGGCGGATTCGTCTAGATTGCCAGATCCGCCGTCGAGCACCGCCGAGGCCCGGGCCGCCCGCAGTGCCGCCTCGGCAGCAGTCACCGGCCAGCCTCGTAAATTCGCGCGATGCCGGTGCGCCCGACCTAACGCTAACCGTGCTTGATCGCTGGCTTCAGCAATCCCGGGAAGCGCCATGAGCGGGGCCAACGGGTCGGCCATCATGAGACACCTGCGGCGGGGTTCTTCGGCATGCCAGGAATAGCGGCGAGGAGTTGCCGGGTGTAATCCTGACGCGGCCGAGTGAACAGTTCTTCGGTGGGTGCGTGTTCCACCGCACGGCCAGCTTGCATCACCAGAACATCGTCGGCGATGTGGCGGACTACCGCCAAATCGTGACTGATAAACAAATACGTCAGGCCTAAACGGGTCTGTAAATCGGCCAACAGGTTCAGGATCTGCGACTGCACGATGACATCCAGCGCGCTGACCGCTTCGTCGCACACCAGTACTTCAGGGTGCAACGCCAAAGCCCGGGCGATCGCAACCCGTTGGCGTTGACCGCCGGATAGTTCGCGGGGTAATCGGTGCAACACCGTCGCCGGCAAAGCGACCTGGTCAATCAATTCACGCACTTCCTGTTGGCGCTGCCTACGGTCACCTATCCGATGAATACGCAACGGTTCTTCGATGATGCGAAACACCGAATAGCGGGGATCTAAACTGCCGTAAGGGTTTTGGAACACCGGCTGTACCTGCCGGCGAAAATCCAGTTCCCGTTTACCGGCGGCAGCCGTGAAATGCACTGTGCCCGAAGTAGGTTTGAGCAGGCCCAACACCATCCGCGCCAGTGTCGACTTGCCTGAACCGGATTCCCCGACGATGCCCAGGGTGCTGGCGCGGGGTAACCGAAAAGACACTCCGTCGACGGCGCGATGCTCCGTCCGCCGCCATGGTGCGTCGCGTGACTCGCGGTAGATCTTGGTTAGTTCAGAGACAACGAGGATGTCGGTAGCGGCTTGATGATCGCGCGGCTGCGCCCGGTTCGGGCGAGTGCTGCGCAACGACAGCGCCGCGGTTACCAGCTTTTGGGTGTACTCGTGCTGCGGGTTTTGTAGCGTCGACCGCGCGTCACCGGATTCCACCACCGCGCCGTGATTCACCACGACCACGCGCTCGGCCCGTTCGGCGGCCAACGCCAAATCGTGGGTGATCAACAGCATCGCGGCGCCCAATGCGTCAGTGAGCTGTTGCAGATGGTCGAGCACCTGCCGGGCGACGGTGGCATCCAGCGCGGAGGTCGGTTCGTCGGCGATGAGCAGCTGCGGTCGGCCCGCCAGCCCGATCGCGATAAGAGCACGCTGACGCATGCCGCCGGACAGCTGGTGTGGATAACGGTTGGCTTGGGTCGCTGGATCTGGCATACCGGCCTCGGCGAGCAGATCCACCGCTCGGCGGCGCAATTGGCGTCTAGTGATGTGATCAGAACTGTTGGCCAGCAGCGCTTCTCGAACTTGAAAGCCAACTTTCCAGACCGGGTTCAAGTTGGTCATCGGGTCTTGCGGCACGTAGCCAATGCCGCGGCCGCGGATTGACCGACGGATGTGGCGGTCCGCCGAGGTGATATCGATCCCGTTAAAGGTAATGCGCCCGTAAGTGATTCTCCCGCTAGGCGGCAGCAGCCCGAGAATCGCAGTGGCCGTAGTGGATTTACCGGAACCAGATTGGCCGACGACGGCGACGGTCTGCCCGCGTTGAACGGTGAGATCTACCCCCCGAACTGTTGGGGCATCGGTACCGAATCGGACTTCCAGGCGTTCGACTGACAAGAGCGGATCGTCCTGCGAGGTCATGACCGCCATGTCGGATCCAGCACATCACGCAAGGTGTCTCCCATCATCATGAAGGCGAGCACCGTCGTCGCCAGTGCTCCCGCCGGATAAAACAGGATTGGTGAGCCCGACCTCAGCCGGGTCTGCCCCAGACTGATGTCGCCGCCCCAAGACACCACCGTCGGCGGCAGCCCGACGCCCAGGTAAGACAACGTCGCTTCGGCGACAATGAAAAGACCCAACGCAATGGTGGCAATGGCGATTATCGGGCCGATAGAGTTCGGCAGAACATGGCGCATCAGGATGGCAGACCTACGCATCCCCAAAGCTTGTGCGGCTAAGACGTAATCGGCTGTCCGCACCTCAAGCGCTGCGCCGCGGGCAATCCGGGCCACTTGCGGCCAACCGAACAACGCTAAGATGGCTACCACTGTCCACACCGTGCGGTGGTGGATCGCTTGCATGAATACAATGGCGGCCAGCAGCATAGGCACCGCAAAGAACACGTCGGTGACGCGGGAAATCGCTGTGTCGAGCCAACCCCCATAGAAACCGGCCGCGATGCCAGCTGCGCCGCCGACGAGGAACACCGCCAGGGTGGCGAAGACTCCCACGGTGATGGAGGCCCGGGCGCCGTACACGGTGCGTGCGTAGATGTCGTGGCCTTGCAGATCGGTGCCGAACCAGTGTGTCGCTGATGGCGAACGTAGGCTCTGAGCTGGATCGGCATACTGCGGATCGGCCCCGGTGAGCAAGGCCGGAAACATTGCGACCACAACAATGAACAGAATGAGAACCGCGGCGATGACGAACCTCGGTTGGCCGGGTAAACCGCGCCAGAAACCGTGTCGACGCTCAGCCATAGCGAATCCGTGGGTCTAAGCTGGCGTACAGCAGATCGACGACCAGATTGCTGACCAGATAGATCAGCACTAAAACCGTCACAATCGACACCACCGTGGCCGCCTCATGCCGGGTGAGTGCCTGGTACAGCACACCGCCGACGCCGTGAATGTTGAAGATGCCTTCGGTGATAATCGCGCCGCCCATCAGCGCCCCGAGATCTGCCCCGAGGAACGTCACCACCGAGATCAGTGAGTTGCGCAGGATATGCACCAGGATTACCCGTGATCGTGATGATCCGGTGGCAGTGGCAGTACGTACGTAGTCGGCGTGGGCGTTGGTGGCCACCGCAGACCGGGTCAATCGCACCACATAGGCGAATGACGTTGCGCCCAAGACGATGCCGGGTAGTAACAGCCGTGCGAACGTTGCCTGATAGCCCACCGTGACCGGCGCGATGCCTAGCCGAATCCCCAAAATGAACTGCGCCAGGAAACCCAACACGAAGATCGGAATCGCGATGATAGCCAGGCTGATCAGCAATATCCCGGAGTCGAAGAGTCGCCCCGGGCGTAGCCCGGCGATCAGTCCGCAACTGATACCTAGCACCGTTTCCACTGTTAACGCGATCAGTGTCAGTCGAAAAGTCACCGGAAATGCTTGCGCAAGAACATGACTGACCGGAAGTCCGGAATAAAAACGGCCCAGGTCGCCCCGCAGCACACCGCCCAGGTAACGCAGGTATTGCAGGATGAACGGGTCGTCGAGGTGGTATTGGCTACGTAGCTGCGCAGCCACGGCAGGGCTTACGGGTCGGTCTCCGCTTATTGCGGCCACTGGGTCGCCGGGCAACAAGAAAACCATGCCGTAGATCAGCAAGGTGGTGCCGAGGAAAGTCGGCACCATGATGGCAATGCGGCGTGCGATGTACCAGCCCATGTCAGTCCTTGACGATACGTTCGTAGTCGGGTAAGCCGTTCCACGTCAGGTGAACCTCGCTCACCGACGAGGACTGGCCGGCCACGCTGACTATGCTCCATAGCGGCACAACAGGCATATCCTGCAACAGGATTCGCTGCGCGGTGTTGGTCAGTGTGTAGGACTGCTGCAGATTCTGCGCACTCTCGGCCGCGGTCAATGCTCGGTCGAACTCCGAGTTGGTGTAGCCAACGTTATTGGCGCCGGCTCCGGTGACAAAAAGTGGGGAAAGAAATTCTTGTAACGACGGATAGTCGCCCTGCCAGCCGGATCGAAACGCGGTCGCGATGGTGCGTTCGGTGATTGAGGTACGGAATCCCGCGAAGGTGGGTTGCGGTGCGCCGGTAGCGTTGATGTCCAGCACGTTCTTGATGCTATTGGCGACGGCATCAATCCATTCTTGGTGGCCACCGTCGGCGTTGTACGAAATTTCGTAGCTGCCACTCCACGGTGCGAGCGCGTTGGCTTGGCTCCATAGCTGTCGCGCTCGGTCCGGGTTGTAGTTCAGTGCATCGTTACCTGGGATATTCGGATCAAAACCGGGCAATGATGGCGCTGTGAAATCTCTTGCTGGAGTGCATGTTCCAGCTAGTATCTGCTGGCAGATTTGGCGGCGATTAATCGCGGCTGAGATCGCGAGCCGGCGTAGTCGGCCTTCTTCGCCGCCAAAATGCGCCAGCCACAACGGTGTGTCGAGTGTCCGGTTCACCGCCGCTGGGCTGGTAAGAGCATGTTCGCCTAGATCGCGACGGTAGACCGGTAACGCGCTGGGGGGAAGTTCGTCTAAGACGTCCAGATTGTCAGACAGCAGGTCGGCGTAGGCGGTATCTAGGTTGGCATAAAAGACAAACCGTAGACCATTGTTTTGCGGCGCCCGATTGCCCTGATAGCCAGGGTTGGGCACGAGGTCGATCATGACCTGGTGTTGCCAAGCGTTCGCGCCGGCAAGCTGGTAGGGGCCATTGCCAATCGGGTGCAGGCCAAAAGCTTTCATGTCCCGAAAAGCCGCTTCCGGCAAGGGATAGAACGGGCCGAAGCCCAGCCGCAACACAAAATCGATGGTCGGGGCTTTCAGCCGGATGGTGAACTCGTGATCGTTGATCACCTGAAGTCCAGACATAGTAGTAGCGGTGGGTGGTGCGGCGGCCACCTCGTCAAAGCCGTCGATAGGGCTGAAAAAGCTTTGCTGCAGTTGGGCATTAGTGGCCAGGGCACCGTAATTCCAGGCGTTGACGAAGGAGCGGGAGGTGACTGGTGACCCGTCGCTGAACGTCCAGCCAGGCTTGAGTTTTACGTGGTAGTTGATGTTGTCGTTGGTATCAATGGACTGGGCGACCTCTGTGGCTGGGTGGCCGTTGGTGTCATAGGACATCAGACCGGCAAACAGCCGGTCCACAATGCGGCCGCCGTTGCTGTCGTTGGTGTTCGTCGGAATCAGCAGGTTCTGCGGTTCCCCGCCATTGACCATCACCGCGTTGACTCGGTAGCCGCCGCCACAGCCCGTCGACACCAGCGCCACCAGCAATGCAGCAGCAAGGATCGCACGCACCATGACGCCGAGATTAGGGTGCGCTGCTGCGTCCGTTGTGCAGCTTCTGGCGACGACACGCCGCGTCGTATCGCCACAACCCGCACAGCCGAGAGCTATTGCGGCCAAGACTAGCCTTGGATAAGTGATCGACGCCCACGCTGCCGAGCTGTACCGCCAAGCCAGCGAAGACCGACTGGCGTTCTGGGGCCAACAAGCCAACCGGCTGTGCTGGGCAACACCTTTTGACCAGGTGTTGGATTGGTCGCAGGCGCCGTTCGCGAAATGGTTCGTCGGTGGCACGCTCAACGTCGCCTATAACTGCCTAGACCGCCACGTTGCGGCCGGCCACGGTGATCGGGTAGCGATCCATTGGGAAGGTGAACGGGTTGCGGAAACCCGCACCTTAACTTATGCGGAGCTGCTGGCCGAGGTCAGCAAAACCGCCAACGCGCTCACCGATCTTGGTGTAGTTGCCGGCGACCGTGTCGCCATCTACTTGCCGATGATTCCCGAAGCGGTGATAGCGATGCTGGCCTGCGCGCGGCTGGGCGTCATGCATACCGTGGTGTTCGGTGGCTTCACCGCGACCGCGTTGGGTGCCCGCCTGGTTGATGCTCAGGCCAAGTTGCTGATCACCGCTGACGGGCAGTTCCGCCGCGGCAAGCCGGCCCCGCTGAAGGATGCCGCCGATGCCGCAGTCACGTACCCGGATAGCTGTATCGAGCACATCCTGGTGGTGCGGCGCACCGGGGAGCGGGTGTCCTGGGAGGACGGCCGTGACTTGTGGTGGCACGATGTCGTCGACCCGGCCCCCGCCGTACATACCGCGGTGCCGTTCGACGCTGAGCATCCGCTGTTTCTGCTGTACACCTCCGGCACTACAGGCAAGCCCAAGGGCATCGTGCACACCAGCGGTGGCTATCTCACCCAAGCGTCTTACACCCACCAGTACGTCTTCGACATCACCCCACAGACCGACGTATTTTGGTGCACCGCCGATATCGGCTGGGTCACCGGCCACACTTACGGTGTCTACGGTCCGCTGTCCAATGGGAGCACCGAAGTGCTCTACGAGGGTACACCCGACACGCCGACCCGACACCGGCATTTCGAGATCATTGAAAAGTACGGTGTGACAATCTATTACACTGCGCCGACGCTGATCCGAACGTTTATGAAGTGGGGCCGGCAGATCCCAGACGAGCATGATCTTTCCAGCTTGCGGCTGCTGGGCACTGTCGGTGAGCCGATCAATCCGGAGGCCTGGCGTTGGTATCGCGCAGTAATGGGTGCCGACAGCGTCCCGATGGTGGACACGTGGTGGCAGACCGAGACGGGGGCGGCGATGATCTCACCGCTACCGGGGGTTGCTGCGGCTAAGCCGGGTTCGGCGATGACACCACTGCCGGGGATCTCGGCCAAGATTGTCGACGACGAAGGCAATCAAGTCCCTGCCGGCGGCGACGGTGGCCGCCATGTCAGCGGCTATTTGGTGTTGGATCAGCCGTGGCCGGCGATGCTGCGCGGCATCTGGGGAGATCCTCAGCGGTATCTGCAGACCTATTGGTCTCGGTTTGCCGAGCAGGGCTGGTACTTCGCTGGCGACAGTGCGTGGTACGACGCCGACGGTGACATCTGGGTAGTCGGCCGCATCGATGACGTGATGAATGTGTCGGGACATCGGCTCTCGACAGCCGAGGTGGAATCGGTGCTTGTCGGCCATGCCGCGGTGGCTGAGGCTGCTGTGGTGGGGATGTCTGACGACACCACTGGCCAGGCGATTTGTGCGTTCGTGGTGTTACGGTCCGGCTATGTCATGCACGACGGGACGGTGGACGAACTGCGTCGTGAGGTGGCCCGGGAGATCTCTCCGATTGCCCGACCGCGAGAGCTGCATGTGGTAGCGGAGCTGCCGAAGACCCGCAGCGGCAAGATCATGCGTCGGCTGTTGCGGGACATTGCCGAAAACCGTGCGCTGGGGGACACCCAGACCTTGGTCGATGCGAACGTGCTCGAGCAGATTCGCGCCACCGCAACCGGGATGCCGGCTGACTTGGGCTTATCCGCGTTGGAGTCAGCCCCCGGTCGATTAGGCCGAGACTGGAACGAACCCTGAGCCCGGCCTGTTGTTGGCGTTGATGTCGGCCAGGATCGCATTGATGGACACGACCACCGCTGGGGTGTGCAGCGGAATGTATTTGACGACGCAGCTCGGCAGATTTTCGCTGAAAGCACCGTGAATCATTCCGACGAGCAAGTTGTTGACGGTGACCGGTCCGCCGGAGTCGCCTGGGCGGCCGCATACCTGCATGACGATAGTGCCGGGATCTTGTCCCATCCCCCAGGTAACGCCACAGGAGTTACCCGTTGTGCGACCCTGTTTGCAGGCGATCGCCCCGAACGCCGGATCCGGGCCGATGCCGTCGATGACGAAACCGTCGACGTTGGCCACCGGCGTCACCTTGGTTGGATCCAACCGGATCACCGCGTAGTCCAGGTTGTCATTGCCGGCCACCATGATCCCCACTACTCCGCGACTCTCTGCCCCTTCGGCAGCCACCTGTGCGCCGGGACCTCCGCAGTGCGCTGAGGTGAATCCGATCAGCTCACCTTTGTTATCGGTGCCGATTGTGGTCAGAGTGCACAGGGAATCGCCGTTGATGACAATGCCGGAACCGCCGCCCAGCGCAAGCTTGTCGTCGGCGGCGGCGAGAGCGCCGGGAATGCCTAGCATGATCAGGAGCGCGGCCACGATGGCTGCGGCAACAAGGCGGTGCGCCGTCTGCAAAGCAACACTCCTGTCGAATGGTCTAGCGCGAAAGTCCAACGTCGGCGAATGAGCTCGCACAGTTTAATTGATCACAGCATGCCTGATTGTTTGCGGAAAATGCTTGCCGATCGGCGGTCCGGTCCGAGTCGGCCAATGCAGCGCGTGGCACCATAAACGCGTGAGCAAAGCTGACCGCAAGTCCGGTGTGCCCAGCACGCTGACGACGATTCCTTTGGCTGACCCGCATGCCACGCTTGGTGAGCCGTCGATTGGCGAGTTGGTGAAAGACGCGACAACTCAGGTGTCGACGTTGGTCCGGGCTGAGGTTGAGCTGGCGCGCGCAGAGATCACCCGTGATATTAAAAAAGGGCTCACCGGCAGTGCGTTTTTCCTTGCCGCGCTTGCAGTGCTGTTCTATTCCACGTTCTTTTTCTTCTATTTTGTCGCTGAACTGCTCGCTACTTGGCTGTGGCGTTGGGCGGCGTTCCTGATGGTGTTTGCGGTAATGGTCGTCGCTACTGCGGCATTAGGCCTGTTCGGCTACCTTAAGGTGCGCCGCATCCGGGGGCCGCGTGAGACCATCGAATCGGTCAAGGAGACTCGCTCGGTGCTCACGTCGGGCCATGACAAAGTCCCTGCCGAAGCGCGCAAACTCGCCGGGCCCACGAGCACTGTCGCCGATCCGTCAGGTTGGTAATGGTGGCACCAGATCCGTTGGTGACGCACATCGACGGGCCATGGCGCCATCGTGATGTGCACGCTAACGGAATCCGATTCCATGTCGTCGAGGCGATTCCGGCCGGTCAAGGCGGAAACACCGCTAATTCGGCAGCGGCAGCAGCGCGACCGCTGGTGATGTTGCTGCACGGGTTTGGTTCGTTTTGGTGGTCGTGGCGGCATCAACTGCGTCAGCTAGAGGGATATCGCGTGGTCGCCGTCGACCTGCGCGGCTACGGCGGTAGCGATAAGCCGCCCCGGGGTTACGACGGCTGGACGCTGGCCGGTGATACGGCGGGTCTCATCCGCGCCTTGGGGCACTCGTCGGCGACACTGGTCGGTCACGCCGACGGGGGGTTGGCGTGCTGGACCACGGCGGTGCTGCATTCCCGGCTAGTGCAGGCGATCGCCCTGATCAGTTCCCCGCACCCGGCGGCATTGCGGCGATCCGTGTTGATCCGGCGTGATCAGGGCCGGGCGCTCTTGCCGTCGTTGCTGCGCTACCAGACGCCGATCTGGCCGGAGCGGGTGCTTACCCGCAACGACGCGGATGAGATCGAGCGGTTAGTTCGGAGCCGCAGTTGCGCGAAATGGCAAGCTGGCGAAGATTGTGACCAAGCTATTCGTCATCTACGCCAAGCGATCCAGATTCCCTCGGCCGCGCATTGCGCGCTGGAATATCAACGTTGGGCGGTGCGCAGCCAGCTGCGTGGTGAAGGTCGCCGGTTCATGAAAGCGATGAAGCAGCCGACCGGTATTCCGTTGCTGCATGTTCGTGGTGACGCCGACCCGTATGTGCTGGCCGATGCGGTCGAGCGCACACAGCGTTACGCGCCACATGGGCGTTACGTATCGGTTGCCGGCGTAGGGCATTTCAGCCACGAGGAAGCTCCCGCCGAAGTCAACCGGCACTTGATGAGGT
>JAIENC010000157.1 GCA_019751635.1 Mycobacteriaceae bacterium | reverse complement strand
GCTTCTGCACCGTACGGGGTTCGACTGTTGGTCGGCGCGGCTACAGTCGCCGTCGAGGAAACGATGAAACTACCGCGCACCATCCTGATGTATCCGATAACACTGGTCAGCCAGGCCGCACACCTGGTGATGCTGTTTCAGCAAAATGTGGCGGAATTGGTGATCAAAGGCGACTCAACCTTGGAGATATTGTTCCCGCCGAAAGACGAACAGCCAGCCTGGGCGGTTTTTGACGAAGATCTCCTCGAACTCAACGACACCGCACCTGGCCATTCGTCCAGTGTTGACGGAGCCGATGATGAGCGTCGAACAGAAGGACGGTTCGCGCTGTACTCGATACCCGCACCGGTTGAATCGGCTGCTTACAGCGCTGATCTCACGGCTAGCCGGTCCGGCCAGGAATCGGCGCTCGACGAGCACAAAGACGTACCCCCACCAGCGGTAGCTATCGAGCTCAACTACCCGACGCTGACGCTGGCCCAGCTGCGCCCCCGACTGCAGTCGTTGGATGTCGACGAACTGCAGACCTTATTGGCCTATGAGCAGGCCACTGCAGCGCGTCCGCCATTTGAAACGCTGATCACCAACAGGATCACCCGCGCCACCGCGAAGTGACCCCCTCCGCCGTGCCCGCTGCGCCGACAAACTCGGCCGACAACCCGTTTCCGGTGCGTGCAGCGGCCATGCGGATCGCCAGCTGGATCGACAAGCTCGGCACCGTCTGGGTCGAAGGTCAGCTGACCCAGATCACCATGCGGCCAGCGACCAAGATGGTCTTCATGGTGTTGCGGGATCCCGCAGTGGACATGTCACTGACCGTGACATGTTCTCGCGAACTGGTGCTGGGCGCTCCGATGAAATTAACCGAAGGCATCCAAGTGGTGGTCTGCGGCAAACCGGCTTTTTATACCGGACGCGGAACATTCTCCTTGCGACTCAACCAAATTCGCGTTATCGGCATCGGCGAATTGCTGGCTCGTATCGAGCAGCTCCGCAAGCTACTGGCTACCGAGGGACTTTTCGATCCGCGACTTAAAAAGCCAATCCCTTTCTTGCCCAAGAAAATCGGATTGATCACCGGGCGAGCCAGCGCCGCCGAACATGATGTGACCACGGTAGCTGCCGCGCGCTGGCCCGCGGTGCGCTTCGCAGTACATAACACCGCCGTGCAAGGCCCGCAGGCTGTGCCGCAGATTACCGAAGCCCTGCGCGAACTGGACAACAACCCCGACGTTGACGTCATTGTGCTGGCTCGCGGGGGCGGCAGCGTAGAAGATCTGCTGCCGTTCTCCGACGAAACCCTGTGTCGCGCAATCGCCGCGTGCCAGACGCCCGTGGTCAGCGCGATCGGCCATGAACCTGACAATCCGCTCTGCGATCTGGTTGCCGATCTGCGGGCCGCTACCCCGACCGATGCCGCCAAAAAAATTGTCCCGGATGCCGCCGCCGAACAATTGCTGGTCAACGATCTGCGCCGGCGCAGTGCGCACGCGCTGCGCAGTTGGGTGGTACGCGAACAACGCGCACTCACCCAATTACGTAGCCGGCCGGTGCTGGCCGAACCGCTGAACGCGTTGGCGGTCCGCGCCGACGAAGTGCATCGGGCGCGGTCAGCGGTTCGTCGGGAGATCACCCGCGTACTGGCCGGAGAGACCGAACGCGTCGGCCATCTAGCGGCCCGGCTAACCAGCCTGGGCCCGGCGGCAACCCTAGCCCGCGGCTATGCCGTGGTCCAGACAGTCACAGAAAGTGGACCGCCGACGGTGCTGCGGTCGATCACCGAGGCGCCAGCGGGGACCAGATTGCGAATCCGGATCTGCGACGGCGCAGTGACAGCAGTCAGCGAAGGACACCGTGCTGAATCTTAGGAAAACTCACGAAACGATGGACAGCGATGGAGCCTGAAACTACACCCATTAGTCAGCTGAGCTATGAGCAGTGCCGTGATGAGTTGATTGCCACAGTTCGTTTGCTGGAACAGGGCGGCCTGGATCTTGATGCTTCGCTGATAATCTGGGAAAGAGGCGAACAGCTCGCGCAAAAATGTGAAGAGTATTTAGCTGGTGCCCGTCAACGGGTAGCCGATGTGTTAGCTATCAGCGAGGCGCAGGAGATTTAACTACCCTCGTTTGGCCTGGCTCGATCAGCGTATTGCCCTAGCCGCTCGAAGTATTGAACACGTTTCACTATCCTCGCCTGCATGGGTAATTCGTCGCCTACCACTGACCTGGGCAGGATTCTGGTCACTGGTGGTTCGGGTTTTGTCGGAACCAACTTGGTGACCACGCTGCTTGACCGCGGCCACCAGGTGCGGTCCTTCGACCGCACCTGGTGGCCGTTGCCCGGGCATGAGCGACTCGAGGTGCTTCAGGGCGATATCTGCGACACCGCCGTGTGCGAGACGGCGTTGGCTGGCATCGACACCGTGTTTCACACTGCGGCAATCATCGACCTTATGGGCGGCTCATCGGTGACCGACGAATACCGGAAACGCAGCTACGCCGTTAACGTTGGCGGCACCGAGAACGTGGTACGGGCCGGGCAGGCCGCCGGTACGAAGAGATTCGTTTACACAGCGTCCAACAGCGTGGTGATGGGCGGCCAACGCATCTCCGGCGGCGATGAAAAATTGCCGTACACCACCCGATTTAATGACCTTTACACCGAAACCAAAGTGGCCGCAGAGAAATTCGTGTTGTCCCAAAATGGGGTCGATGGGATGTTGACGTGTTCCATCCGGCCCAGCGGGATCTGGGGCCGCGGTGACCAAACCATGTTTCGCAAATTGTTCGAAAGTGTGGTGGCTGGCCACGTCAAAGTGCTCATCGGCGGTAAGAACGCCAAACTCGATAACTCCTACATCGACAACCTCATTCACGGCTTCATCTTGGCTGCCGAACACCTCACACCCGGCGGAACCGCACCCGGCCAGTGCTACTTCATCAATGATGGCGAACCGATCAACATGTGCGAGTTCGCCCGGCCAGTGGTCACTGGATGCGGCGCATCATGGCCACACGTGCGGGTGTCCGGCCGGATGGTGCGCGATGCGATGTCGATATGGCAATGGCTGCATTTCCGATTCGGACTGCCCAAGCCGCTGCTGGAACCCCTTGCCGTAGAACGGCTCTACCTTGACAACTATTTTTCTATCGAAAAAGCCCAACGAGATTTAGGCTACTACCCGCTGTTCACCACCGAACAAGCAATCGCCGAGTGCCTACCGTACTATCAGGATCTCTTTAAGCAGGTCAAGACGGCAAACAAGCCCCGCGTGGCGTCCGACAGCAGCTAACAGAACACCAGCTGGGCGAAGCACACAACGAGCCACCCAACTTAGCTTGCCAGACCAGCCCGGATAGCCACGTCGCGGTACACGCCAATAACTGACCATAGGCGTTGCGCGGTATAAACACCGGAATTGATCAACGCAATAACGACGAAGAAAGTCGCCACACCGGCAACACCCACCACCGTGTAGACATATCTTTCCAACTCGTTAAAAGTATTTGTGCACCCGGCAATCACGATAGCGATCGGGATTGCCGAGAAAAGCCCTAGCCGGATACTTGCAAATGCCGTACGGCCCTCGTTGATTGCAGCGGATTGTTGATTTACCGTGCCAGCTACATGGAGGTCTGCAGCCGCCATTTTTTCCGCAACACTCTGATACACGGCGGTCCGGGCGCTATAGGAAGTCGATGCTCGGCCAATCCAATCATCAGGATGGGCAGAGGCAAAAGCAGCCGCAACACCGTCGAGCAAAGATTTGCCCTTAAGAAATGGGCTACCTTGCACCGGAGTACCGTTACCGGACAATTGCTCAAGGCCCATAATAATATCTTGTGCCAAGTTGAGCACTATCAGCATTTTTATTATCGAACCATTCGGAGAGGTACCTGAAGCCGTAGTAGCGACAGAAACCAAAAAGATCATTTGCGCCACATCGGCAGCGATATCGATACGACCAAAGGTCTTTCGATAGTTGCCAAGAAAGACAGTTTCTACCGCGTTCGCCACACTAGCTAGAGCCGTAAAGACGTCAACCACAAATAAATCCGTGCCCAGCGGCATACCCGAAAACGTTCTATATTGATAGTACGCTAAATATCCCACTGGTGCCGTCATTGCCGCATTTTTCCATTCGTTGACGAACGCCCGATTTTCGGGCGATTAGTCGATCGCCATTGACCCAAGGGGAACAACGCAAGCTAAGCCGCGCCCTCCCTCGCACTCCTGAGTGAACGGTAAAGGTTCAGCCTCCTGGTCAAGGGAATCCCCCGCAGCCAGACAATCGCGGGCCCGCTCTAAGACGCTCTGCTATTTTGCACAGGCCGGCAACACTCCCGCCTAGTTGGCGACACGGCGGTACGTATCGATCGGCGATTTCATGTCTTCGGCGTTGGCGCTACCACAACCGATCAGCGACCCTATGGTTGCCAGCGCCGCCACCCCGGCCAAACCGACCACGGTATATACATATTTTTCCATTCTGGCTAGCGGATCAGCGGGATCGGGAATCTCGTGAGAGCTGTCGGTCACGATCATTTTAGGATTAGCAAACGCGCCCACACACATTCCATAGGCGAAAGCTAACGGCATCGCTTGGTACAGCCCTAGCCGGATGCTCGCAAAAGCTTGGCGGCCTTGTTCAACCTCGCCGGCCTGTCGGTGCACAATTTTCGCTAATTCCCGATCAGCATCAGCGACACTCTCCGCAGATTTCTGCTGCTCCCCAGTCCGGGTGCCATACTTGCCCACAGCACAGCCAGACCATTTGCCTGAATCGACCACAGTCGAAGCTACAACGACATCGTCAAGCATTGATGCGCTGTCGATAATTTTATCGCCGTTACTGGGCAGGCCAAATCCATTCATTTGTTCGAGGACTACAATAATATCTTGAGCCAATTTGAGCACTATCAGAATTCTTATCTGAACATCAGCCAAAACATTTGATACGTTAAATCGATAAATATAAAATATGAGTTGCGCCACATTGGCGGCGATATCGCTTTTACCGGAATTCAACCGATAATCATCGAGCATAAAAGTTTCGATTACGCTAACCGTGCTGGCGATAAGAGTAAATACATCGACAACAAATAATGCGGTGCCCAGCGATGCGCCAGATCTCGTTTTATATGAATATAAATCTCGGTATTTCGTGAATGTCAAAGCGGTCAGACCTGTCAGCTAGTAACGCGCAGCCGGCAGCGTGGGCTGGGATTGCGTTGCCGCCGCCAACGTACGGAACTGCTCGACATCACCGGCACCAGTGATCGCGATCTGGGTGCTACCCGCTGGACCGCCCAGCCGAGTGGTCCACACCGGCTCGGCGCTCTCACCTTGATAAATAATCCACGCGATGCCGTCGACATCGACCGTACCTGTCGGGTACATGGCCGGATGGATCCAGGCCACCAGCTTGGCCTCGTCGGCATTGCTTTGAGTCACGCTCACATACATCCCGGTCGGACTGAGATAACCGACGGTTGACGTGGCTGCGTGCACTGGCCGGCCAGTCGATGGGTCAGTGCGCCCATTCTCAATACCGCCCCGGCTACCCGAGTTGGGACGCCACCCCTCCGGTAGGCGCGGAACTCGGATCGCAAACCCTAACGTGCCAGCATCAGCCCGCAAGGCAGCTGCCACATCGTAGGACGGCACCGGACCCCGGTTCGTCGGGCCCAACGTAAACGTGCACATCCCCACCATGCCGGCCAGCACCACACATGCCGCCACAATCGGCACCAGTGACCAGAACATGTCACGACCATCTTGCAGGAGCCGCGCTTTGGCAGGCCGAGCCGCCGGTTGCGGCTGCGCGGCCACGGGCTCGCTAGCAGTCATTGTCCGGCGCACCTCATCCACTGATACCGCTCATGCCATCAGCATGGCCTACCGCCAGCCTACCGCCAGCATGGTGACCGCCAGCCAGGTCAGACCAACTCACGACAGCCAGCCCGCTTCTGGGACAATAAGCAACCATGACCACCGCTGATCACCATCAAACCGCACCCCCACACCAGGTTCGGTCACGCGGTGAAGCACCAGACCGCAACCTTGCGCTGGAGCTGGTGCGGGTCACCGAGGCCGGCGCGATGGCCGCGGGCCGCTGGGTAGGCCGCGGCGACAAGGAGGGCGGCGACGGCGCCGCCGTCGACGCGATGCGGGAATTGGTGAACACCGTCTCCATGCGGGGCGTGGTGGTGATCGGTGAAGGCGAAAAAGATCACGCGCCCATGTTGTACAACGGGGAAGAAGTCGGTAACGGCGATGGGCCGGAATGCGACTTTGCCGTCGACCCGGTTGACGGCACCACATTGATGAGCAAAGGCATGCCCGGCGCTATTTCGGTGCTGGCGGTGGCCGAGCGGGGCGCCATGTTTGACCCATCTGCGGTGTACTACATGAACAAAATCGCGGCCGGACCCGACGCCGCACACGTGCTAGACATCGCTGCGCCGATTGCCGATAACATCCGCGCGGTTGCCAAGGTCAAGGGCCTGTCGGTGCGCGACATGACGGTGTGCATCCTAGACCGGCCCCGACACACCCAGCTGATTACCGATGTTCGAGCCACCGGGGCGCGAATCCGGCTGATCGGTGATGGCGACGTGGCGGGCGCCATCTCGGCGTGCCGACCGAACTCCGGCACTGACCTGCTGGCCGGTATTGGCGGCACCCCTGAGGGCATCATCACCGCGGCAGCCATCCGGTGCATGGGCGGAGCTCTGCAAGCCCAGCTCGCCCCGCGCGATGACGCCGAGCGCCGCAAAGCCCTCGACGCCGGTTATGACCTGAATCAAGTCTTGACCACCGAGGACCTGGTCTCCGGCGAGAACGTCTTCTTCTGCGCCACCGGGGTCACCGACGGCGACCTACTCAAAGGCGTGCGGTACTACCCGGGCGGCTGCACCACTCAGTCGATCGTGATGCGCTCCAAATCGGGCACCGTCCGGATGATTGAGGCCTACCACCGGCTGTCCAAGCTCAACGAATACTCGTCCATCGATTTCACCGGCGACTGCAACGCCCAATATCCACTTCCATAAACTCCGAACTAGCAAGGACACCTCACACCTATGACCAACAGCACCGAATACCGCATTGAACACGACACCATGGGCGAGGTCCGGGTACCAGCACAAGCGTTGTGGCGGGCGCAGACCCAACGCGCGGTGGAGAACTTTCCGATCTCGGGACGAGGACTAGAACGGGCCCAGATTCGCGCGCTGGGGTTGCTGAAAAGCGCTTGCGCGCAAGTGAATAAAGATCTCGGGCTGCTGGCGCCGGAGAAGGCGGATGCGATCATCGCCGCCGCCGGCGAGATCGCCGAAGGCCGTCACGATGACCAATTCCCTATCGATGTGTTCCAGACCGGCTCGGGCACCAGCTCCAACATGAACACCAATGAGGTGATCGCCAGCATTGCGGCGGCGGCCGGTGTCACGGTGCACCCTAACGACGACGTCAATATGTCGCAGTCCTCCAACGACACTTTTCCTACTGCAACCCATATCGCGGCCACCGAAGCGGCAGTGCGCCAACTCATCCCGGCGTTGGAGATGCTGCACAGCGCGCTGGCCGATAAAGCCGACCAGTGGCACACGGTGGTGAAGTCCGGCCGTACCCACCTCATGGACGCCGTCCCGGTGACGCTCGGCCAGGAATTTTCTGGATATGCCCGTCAGATCGAAGCCGGTATCGAGAGGATTCGCGCGACACTGCCGCGGTTGGGCGAACTCGCCATCGGCGGCACCGCGGTGGGCACCGGTCTCAACGCTCCCGACGGCTTTGGCGCTAAAGTCGTTGCCGCCCTGGTTACTTCCACAGGACTAGCCGAATTGCGCACGGCAACAAACGCTTTCGAGGCCCAAGCGGCCCGTGATGGGCTAGTTGAGGCGTCTGGCGCACTACGCACCATCGCGGTGTCTTTGACCAAGATCGCCAATGACATCCGCTGGATGGGCTCAGGCCCACTGACCGGCCTGGCCGAGATCACGCTGCCAGATCTACAGCCGGGCAGTTCAATCATGCCCGGCAAGGTGAATCCGGTGATCCCCGAAGCGGTGACACAGGTTGCCGCACAGGTCATCGGCAACGACACCGCGGTTGCCTGGGGCGGCGCCAGCGGCGCCTTCGAACTCAACGTCTACATCCCAATGATGGCGCGCAACATCTTGGAGTCATTCCGTCTGCTAGCCAACGTGTCAGAGCTGTTTGCGCAGCGGTGCATTACTGGACTCACGGCCAATGTTGAACACCTGCGTGAGCTGGCCGAATCGTCACCTTCGATTGTGACGCCGTTGAACTCGGCGATCGGCTACGAGGAAGCCGCCGCGGTGGCTAAAGAAGCACTCAAGAAACGCAAGACCATCCGGCAAACCGTCATCGATCGCGGCCTGATCGGCAGCCAGCTATCCCTAGAGGAGCTGGATCGCCGGCTCGACGTGTTGGCGATGACCAAGGTGAAATCCTAACCCGCTTCCTGCGAGGGTGCGTGTCCGTACGGCGACACGCTGGCGGAGTCGGCATTCCGCCGCACCTTCACGGCAGGGCGAACGCTAAGCCCCGTTGTTGGGGCCACCGGAGTTCTGCCCAGGAATGTCGGTAATCGGGAAGTTCGGCATCGGTTGGGGCGAAGGAGTGTTCGGCAGTAGCGGGATATCAGCGGCCGGGATATCCCGCAGATCGTTGACTGGCGGTCCGTTGTCCCGACTGCCGTAACTACTACCTGGAGCCCGCGGACCCAGCAATTGGCTGACGGTCACCAGGTGATACCCGTTAGCCTTGAGCACCGGAATGAACTGATACACCAGGTCGACGGTGCTGGAGTAGGTGTCGTGCAGCAGCACCACCGAGCCGGGCTTGATCTGCGTCATCAACACCAACCGTGTTGCCGCCGTATTGGAGTCGTTGAACCAGTCGAAAGGAATTACATCCCAAAGTATTTCAGCTAGCCCAAGCCGGGCGGCGGCCTGCTGTACCGCATCGTTGGCCAGACCACCGGCGGGTCTATATAGCCGAACGGTTCGGCCGGTTGCGGCAGTGATCGCAGCATTGGCCTTGGCGAGCTGGCTGGAGATGTCTTGGGGCGGGATCGTCGTCATGTTGGGGTGTTCCCACGTATGGTTGCCAATCTCCATGCCGGCGGCAGCGATCCGCTGAGCACCCGCGGGGTTAGCCGCCACCTTGTTGCCGATCAGGAAAAACGTAGCCTTGGCGTTGTTGTCGGCCAAGATGCGCAGCAACCGATCGGTGAATGGGGTGGGCCCATCGTCGAAAGTCAGTGCCACACATTTAACTCGCGAACAATCCACCTCATCAGCTCCGGCACGTTTCACATGACCGGTAAGCGCACCGACAACCAACACCGCGGCAGCAGCCACCACAGCGATGACAGTCCGTCGGTATCGCCAAGCCTGACTGTCAGCTAATCGCGGCACCTTGGCAGCCTACCGGTGCCCGTGCCATGCGGTCAGGCGCAGACCGCGGATCAGTGCGGCCCGGCGATTTCTTCCAGCATCTCGGTAACTAACGCCGCAATCGGGGACCGTTCGCTGCGTTGCAAGGTGATGTGCGCGAAGAGTGGATGGCCCTTGAGCTTTTCCACCACGGCCGCCACGCCATCGTGGCGACCCACACGCAGATTGTCTCGTTGGGCAACATCGTGGGTCAGCACTACTCGCGATCCGGAACCCAGCCGCGACAACACCGTCAGCAACACATTGCGCTCCAAAGACTGCGCTTCATCGACGATGACGAATGAGTCATGCAACGAACGACCACGGATATGGGTGAGGGGCAGCACTTCGAGCATGCCTCGGGACTGCACTTCGTCAAGAACCGCAGGGCTAGCCAACCCTTCGAGGGTGTCAAAGACGGCTTGGGCCCATGGCCCCATCTTCTCGCTTTCGCTGCCGGGCAGATAACCGAGTTCCTGGCCGCCGACGGCATACAACGGACGGAAAACCACCACCTTGCGCTGGGTCCGCCGCTCCAGCACAGCTTCTAACCCGGCACATAACGCCAACGCCGACTTGCCGGTACCGGCTTTGCCGCCTAACGACACAATGCCCACCGATTCGTCGAGCAAGAGGTCGAGCGCTACCCGCTGCTCAGCGGAACGGCCCCGCAGACCGAACACCTCGCGGTCACCGCGAACCAGTTGAACACGTTTGTTGGCGTTGACCCGACCAAGCGCATGGGAGCTGCCACCCAACAGCCGAACCCCGGTATGGCATGGCAAGTCGCGGGTGACGGCCAGCTCGATTTCTCCCTCGGCAAACAGGGCGTTGATGTCCTCGGCCGCCGTCTCGATCTCATGCATCCCGGTCCAGCCGGACACGATGACGTCCTGAGCGTGATATTCGTCGGCCGGCAGACCGACCGCTCCCGCCTTAACCCGCAGCGGAATATCTTTGCTGACCAACGTAACTCGCTTACCTTCGGCGGCAAGGTTGGCGGCACAACTCAAAATTCGGCAGTCATTGCTATCGGTGCGAAAACCAACCGGAAGGACCGCCGGGTCGGTGTGGTTAAGTTCCACCCGCAACGTACCACCGTCAGCGCCCGTCGGGATGGGTTGATCCAGCCGTCCATGCTCGAGCCGTAGATCGTCGAACCACCGCAACGCTTGGCGGGCGAACCACCCCAACTCATGATGATGACGTTTAGCTTCGAGCTCGCTGATCACCACCAGCGGAACAACCACATTGTGTTCGGCGAACCGGGTGCACGCCCAGGGGTCAGACAGCAGTACAGAGGTGTCCAGCACGTACGTCCGAATATCGGTCACGGAACACTCCTTGTGGCTATGACCCGGCTGGCGGCCCACATCCTCGCCGGGTTGCGCCCGCGGGGCCCCACACAGGCACGTCAACGGGGACTGCGGCACCAGGACCGGAGCCGGCCCCGTCGTAGCGGTGACGAAAGGCGCCGTCCGGACAGCAGAGCACATTGCTAGCCATCACTTGCGACGCTACTCCCCCTGGTGCATGTCCACCATTCAGGCGCGCCGAACCCTGCCCGAAAGACTAGGCAATGACGAAACGTTGCAGCTCAGCGTGATCAGCCACACCCCATGCGGTAATCCGGTCCGAGATTACCTGCTTCAGTTGCGCCGCGTCGAAGATGCCAGCACCAGCCACGTTCTGCAACTTGTCCCGGTAGGCATCAATGTCACCGCCAACGACATCGTGGTCAGCAGCGCGAGCCGCAATCGCGGCCAGCGTCTCTTCCCGCGAGTAACTCAAGCAATGTGCCACGAGGTTGGCGAAAAATTCCTCGTGCCGCTCTTCATCTTTGGCGATCCGGGCAATAAGTCCAGCCAGCACCGGCTCTTCGATCCGTTCAGCGAGATTGCGGCAAAACACAGCGTGCGCCCGTTCGAAGAACGCCATGTACACCAAAGTGTCGACCTGGGAGTACTGGTCGGCCCGATAGCCTTTCATCACATGCTCTACCCGAACCTGCTCATTGGCGGTCGGATCGACTTCCCGGGTCACCACGAGGTACTCCCGTAGCGCAATGGCATGCAGATGCTCTTCAGCGGTCCATCGCCCCAACCAGCTACCCCACTTCTCCTCGAGGATGAAGTGTTCGACGAGTTCCCGGTGGCGACCAGCCAGGTTGTCCTTGGTGATCAACAAAATCTCACAGGCATCGGTAATGGCGCTGGGCAACGTCACCTGGGACGGATCCCAATCACGCCCACCGAGGAAGGCAAAGTTTTCGCCACGTTCGAACGGTACGTAGTCGTGGGCGAACCACAGCTCTTCGGTGTCCAGGTGGCGATCAAGATTACTGCCCACCACAGGTTCGAGTTCGAGGATCAGCGCATTAGCGACAGGTTTCTGTGCCATGCAGTAACTGTAACTCAAGTTCACATGTTTCGTGAAATCCTGAGAGCTACCAATCAGCAACCTGGTCCTGTCCCCGGGACACCTGGCGTTCGCCCCCCCGATGATGCGCAGTTCCCTTCCTTGCTTATCAGGGGTTTGCCGGGATCGGTAGCTTCTTGCGGCTGAGCGGTGCCATCACTTGCACTTACACTTACGTCGGACTGAGGGTGCTCATTATCGGGGTCCGCGGGCTCGGGACGTAGCGATGCACCAAACTCGGCCGCGTGCAGTCCAGTTAACGCTGCCGTCTGAGCCTGCCCAGCCAGCTGTCCACGCTCAGACGGCACAGCGAACGCCACTAGCGCCAGTGCTGCTACTGCCCACGTCATCGCTTGTCGCATCATTTTGTCCACTCTTCGGGGTGGCTTACCTGCGCTAGGTAACAACCATGGCATAAGGCCGTGCCGTTTCACGGAGCATTTTGACCGGAATCACCCCAACACTGCACGGCGCGGTTAACGACCCGCCAGTCGCCAGCCCTCTAGGCCCTCGTAGAGCGGGAACTCCCGGGCCAGCCGCACCACTCGCGCCCGCAACGCGGGCACATCAGCGGCGGCACCAGCCGCCAAAGCACTACCAATAATGTCGGCAACCTCGCTGAACTCAGCATCACCAAAACCGCGGGTAGCCAGCGCCGGAGTGCCCACCCGTAGACCCGAGGTGACCATCGGCGGGCGCGGGTCATTCGGGACCGCGTTGCGGTTGACGGTGATGCCAATCGCATGTAGCAAATCCTCAGCCGCCTGGCCATCCAACGCGGAATCTCGCAGATCGACCAGGACCAGGTGGACGTCGGTGCCACCACTCACCACGGACACCCCCGCCTTGCCGACATCGGCGGCAAGTAACCGCTCGGCGAGGATCCGCGCCCCCGACAACACGCGCTGCTGACGTTCCACGAACTCGGGCGTGCCGGCAACCTTAAGCGCGACCGCTTTGGCGGCGATGACGTGCATCAGCGGTCCGCCCTGCTGGCCGGGGAAGACCGCCGAGTTGATGGCCTTAGCGAACTCCTGCTTACCGAGGATCAGTCCCGACCGCGGGCCACCAAGCGTCTTGTGCACCGTCGTGGACACCACGTGCGAGTTGGGCACCGGCGATGGGTGCAACCCCGCAGCGACCAAACCGGCAAAATGGGCCATGTCGGTCCACAACAGCGCGCCCACCTCATCAGCGATCGACCGAAACGCCGCGAAATCCAGTGTGCGGGGGTAAGCGGACCAACCGGCGATAAGCACCTTAGGCCGGAACTTGCGCGCCTGCTCCCGGACCGCATCCATATCGATGACGTGTGTTACCGGATCAACACCGTAAAAACCGGTCTCATACAACTTGCCGGAGAAGTTCAGCCGCATGCCGTGTGTCAGGTGACCGCCGTTAGCCAAGTCCAACCCCAATAACCGCTCACCCGGAGTCATGAGCGCGTGCAATACCGCCGCATTGGCCTGGGCGCCCGCATGCGGTTGCACATTGGCGAAATCCGCACCGAACAGCGCTTTAGCCCGATCACGGGCAATGTTTTCCACCACGTCAACGTGCTCGCAACCGCCGTAGTAGCGCCGCCCTGGCAGCCCTTCGGCGTACTTGTTGGTCAGCACACTGCCCTGGGCTTGCAACACCGCGCGCGGCACGAAATTCTCCGAAGCGATCATTTCCAAGGTGTCGCGCTGGCGATGAAGTTCTTTATCCAGCAGCTCAGCAATATCAGGATCCACCTCAGCGAGCGAAGCGGACAGCACGGAAGTAGTCGCAGAAGAACGCGGTGCGGCAGTCACAAACGCCAAGTGTATCCAGCAAGGCGAGCTCAACCGGGCCCAGCCGCTAGGCGCCGGATTGACCCTGCAACACTGAGATCCATGCCGCGGCTGAACGAGCCGAGCCCCTACGTGGAGTTCGATCGAAAGCAGTGGCGCGCATTGCGCATGTCGACACCGCTAGAACTCACCGAAGAAGAGTTGACCGGCCTACGCGGCTTAGGCGAGCAGATCGACCTACTCGAGGTCGAGGAGGTCTACCTGCCGCTAGCCCGGCTGATTCACCTGCAAGTCGCCGCCCGACAACGACTCTTTGCCGCCACCTCGGAATTCCTCGGCGAACCCCAGCAGAATCCGAACCGACCGGTGCCATTCATCATCGGCGTCGCCGGCAGCGTCGCTGTCGGTAAATCAACCACGGCACGTGTCTTGCAGGCCTTGCTAGCCCGCTGGGATCACCACCCCCGCGTCGACTTGGTCACAACAGATGGATTTCTCTACTCTAATGCCGAGCTGGAACTACGAAAACTTATGCACCGCAAAGGTTTTCCTGAAAGCTACAATCGTCGTGCGCTGATGCGTTTTGTCACCTCAGTCAAATCCGGCGTCGACTGCGCCTACGCCCCGATGTACTCGCATCTGCACTACAACATCATCACCGGCGCCAAACAGGTGGTTCGCCATCCTGACATCTTGATCTTGGAAGGTCTCAATGTGCTGCAAACCGGCCCGACCTTGATGGTGTCGGACCTGTTCGATTTCTCGTTGTATGTCGATGCCCGAATCGAAGATATTGAGCAGTGGTATATTTCACGATTTTTGGCCATGCGCAGCACCGCGTTCGCAAATCCCGAATCGCACTTCCACCATTACGCAGCCCTATCTGATCCGCAAGCCGTTATCGCCGCCCGCGAGATCTGGCGCACAATCAACCGCCCCAACCTGGTTGAGAACATCCTGCCCAGCCGGCCACGAGCCACCTTGGTGCTGCGCAAGGACGCCGACCACGCCATCAACCGACTGCGGCTACGCAAACTGTAAGAGTCAGCTATTTTCCGTATCGACGGTGCCGCGCACTGTAGTCGCGCAGCGCGCGCAGAAAATCGACGCGCCGAAATGCCGGCCAATGCGCTTCGGTGAACCACATCTCCGAGTAAGCGCTCTGCCACAACAAAAACCCTGACAACCGCTGCTCTCCCGAAGTCCGAATCACCAAGTCCGGGTCGGGCTGCCCAGAGGTGTAGAGATTTTCCGAGATAGCGTCAACAGTCACCGCCTGAACCAGCTCTTCGGCTGTCGACCCATCGTCGCGTGCTTTGCTCAGCAATGCACGCACCGCGTCGACAATTTCTTTGCGACCGCCATAGGCCACCGCAACATTGACATGCAAGGACGCACTGTCCGGTGTCGAGTCCACCGCCTCACGTAACCGCCGGGCCGCAGCGGTACCAAGCAGCTCTAGATCCCCCACCGTACGCACACTCCACCGGTTAGCCGGTGAACAAATTTCTTCGACAACATCAGTGATGATCTCAATGAGCGCGGCTAATTCATCAGGATCCCGTTGTAAGTTTTCGGTGGAGAGCAAGTAGACGGTCGCCATTTCGATACCGGCTTCTTGGCACCACCGCAGCATCTCGGCGATCTTGGCCGCACCCATCCGGTAGCCGTAACTGACATCGTCGTACCCGGCGCTGCGCGCCCAGCGCCGGTTTCCATCGCAGAGCACCGCGATATGCCGGGGCAGCGCCGACGGTGAAGCCGCCAGGCCCTGCTTTAAGCGCAATTCATAGACGCGATAGAGCGGTTCTTTAAGCCGGCGAGGAATGAACTCCACAAACGTTTAGCCTATCGACAGGTCCACACCGCAGTGCGTCAGAATGGCAGCATGACGGCAGGGCCCAAGCGCGAAGTCCCGGCGGGGAACGCCATCGGGGCGCTGGCCCAACACGGTATCGGGGGCGCCGCCCAGATCTTGGCTAAGCCGCGGATGCGTGGCTGGATCCACGTCTACTCCGCCGGGGCGGCGATCATCTGCGGTTCGACGCTGGTAGCGGTCTCCTGGGTAGCCGCCTCTCCCCGTGCTGGCCATGCGACGCTCATCTACGCCGCAGCCACGGTAGCCATGTTTGCCGTCAGCGCGACCTACCACCGGGTGCACTGGAAATCAGCAACCACGCGAATGCGGATGAAGCGGCTGGATCATTCGATGATCTTCGTGTTCATCGCCGGTAGCTACACGCCATTTGCCCAGCTGGCCATGCCACGCCAAACCGGGCAGCTCGTGCTGTGGATTGTCTGGGGCGGTGCGCTGGCAGGAATAGTGCTCAAGGTGTGTTGGCCGACGGCACCCCGCTGGGTAGGGGTACCCCTGTATCTGTTGCTGGGCTGGGTAGCGGTGTGGTTTGCCCCGACGATCGTGCACGTCGCGGGGGTTGCCGCCATGGTGCTGTTAGCTG